>JAPPLJ010000041.1 GCA_028819475.1 Rhodospirillaceae bacterium | reverse complement strand
CCCCCCCCCCCCCCCCCCCCCCCCCCCCCCCCCCCCCCCGCGGGGGGGGGGGGGCGGGCCCCCCCCCCCCCTCGTCTGCCGCTGCGCCGCCGTCCGATCCCAGCACTGCGCCAGGGTCCGCGGACCCCTCCCCCTGACCCCCTCCCCCAAGGGGAGGGGGGATGCCCTGCTTTCACGGTCGGATCCCGCTCTAAATTTTTCGCAGCGCGGTCCCGCGGGACTGTGCGGGCCGGATTGAACGACCTGGCGATGGACGGTGCGGGAAAACTGCTCGGCCTCGGGGTCGGGCCCGGCGATCCGGAATTGCTGACGATCAAGGCGGCCCGCCTGCTGCGCGGCGCGCAGGTCGTCGCCTGGTTCGCGAAGTCCGGCAAGACGGGCCATGCCCGGCGTATCGCCGACGGCTATCTTGCCCCGGATGCCAAGGAACTGCGCTTCACCTACCCCTACACGACCGAAATTCCGAAGCGCTCGGCAGCCTACAGGGACGCGATGGCGGCGTTCTACGACGAAGCGGCGGAACGGATCTCCGCGGCGCTGGACGATGGACGCGATGTTGCGCTGCTGTGCGAGGGCGACCCGCTGTTTTACGGTTCCTTTATGTATGTGCACGACCGGCTGGCGGCGCGGTACGAGACCGAGATCGTGCCCGGCGTGACTGCGATGGCCGCCTGCTGGAGCCGGGCCGGCCTGCCGATGACACGCGGCGACGATTGCCTTTCGGTGCTCGCCGGCACCCTGGACGAGGATACGCTTGCCGCGCGCCTGAAGTCGGCTGACGCGGCGGTCGTCATGAAGGTCGGCCGGCATTTCGGGAAAGTCCGGCGGGCGCTGGACCGGGCCGGGCTGAGCGAGCGCGCGATCTATGTAGAAAACGGGTCGACGCCCGACGAACGCATCGTCCGGCTCTCCGACATGCCGACCGACGACGCGCCCTATTTCTCGCTGGTGCTGGTGCCGACCGGGCGGGCGACCTCGTGAGCGGGCATGTTTATGTGGTCGGGCTGGGGCCGGGCGACGCCTGCCATCGCACGCCGGCTGCGGGCGACGCGCTTGGGCAGGCGCGCCATCTGGTCGGCTACGGGCCATATCTGGCGCGCATCCCGGTGCGCGACGGCCAGATCGTCCACGCCTCGGACAATCGCGAGGAACTGGACCGCGCCCGCACGGCGCTGCGGCTTGCAGCCGAGGGGGAGACGGTCGCCATCGTCTCGTCGGGCGACGCCGGCGTCTTCGCCATGGCGGCGACCCTGTTTGAGGCGGTCGAGTTGCAGGGCGGCGCCGACTGCGAAATATCGGTCGTGCCCGGCGTCACGGCGATGACCGCGGCGGCGGCCCGGGCCGGCGCGCCGCTCGGCCACGACTTCTGCGCGATCTCGCTGTCCGACAATCTGAAACCCTGGGAGACGATCCTGCACCGGGTTCGCGCCGCCGCCGCGGCGGATTTCGTGATGGCCTTCTACAACCCGGTCTCGAAGGCGCGGCCCTGGCAGCTCGGCAACGTGCTGGACCTGCTGCGCGAAGTGCGCGCGCCCGATACGCTGGTGATTTTCGCGACGGCGGTCAGCCGCCCGGACGAGGAAATCGTCGTCACGACACTCGCCGAGGCGGCGCCGGAAATAGCCGACATGCGCACCCTGGTGATCGTCGGATCGAGCGCGACGCGGAGCGTTCCGCGGGCCGGGGAGGGCGCCTGGGTCTACACGCCGCGCCGGGCCGGGGCGCCGCCTTCGCGATGACGCGCGACCAGCCATTCCCAGGCCTCGTCGACCGTCGGGACGGCCGGCCCGGCTGCCGGCGGGCGTTCGATCATGACGACGGGCAGGCCCAGCCCGCGCGCTGCGGCCAGCTTGGCGGCGGTCGCCGTGCCGCCGGAATTCTTGGTGACGAGGGTCTCGATGCCGTGTTCGCGCAGCAAACGCTCTTCGTCTTCCAGCGCGAACGGGCCGCGTGCCGAGATGAACGTGGCATTGACCGGCAGGTCGTCCGGCGGCGGCGGATCGACGCTGCGGACGACGTAGCGGTGCTGCGGCGCGCGCCGGAACGGTGCCAGGTCCTTGCGGCCGACCGTGAGGAACACGGTTCGCGGGGCCGGTCCCAGCGCGGCGGCGGCGGACGCCATGTCCGGCACCCGGATCCAGCGGTCGCCCGTCTGTTCCCGCCAGGCCGGCCGGAGCAGGGCGATGGCGGGCACGGACGCCGCCGCCGCGGCGGCCGCGGCGTTGGCCGACATCGCGGCGGCAAAGGGATGGGTGGCGTCGATCAGCGCACCGATGTTCCGATCGCGAAGGTAGCGGGCGAGCCCGTCTGCGCCGCCGAAGCCGCCTGTGCGCGTTTGGAGCGGCGACGCTTTGGGCGACCGGGTGACGCCGGCGAGCGAGAGGGTGCCGTCGAACCGGCTGTCATCCGCAATGCGCTGCGCCAGGGCGCTTGCCTCGGCGGTGCCGCCGAGCAGAAGGATGGTCAGCCGTGACACCGTCCAGGTCTCCCGCGCCCGCCGATACCCCCGGCGCCGGAACCGCTGCGGCCCGGCGATGGCTGTCGATTATCGGAGTCGGCGAGGACGGTGTCGAGGGATTGGGCCCGGCGGCCCGGGAGGCGGTCGCCGAAGCCTCGGTCGTTTACGGCGGCCGGCGTCATCTGCGCCTGGTCGAAAGCCTGATCCGCGGACGGGCGGCGCCGTGGCCGAGTCCGATTCGCGACGCCATCCCGGAGATCGAAGCACTGAAAGGCAGCCCGGTTGCGGTCCTGGCGTCGGGCGATCCGTTCCACTACGGCATCGGCTCGGTGCTGGCAGAGTGCATAGCCGCGGACGAAATGGCGGTTTTTCCGGCGCCGTCGTCCGTCGCCCTCGCAGCGGGCCGGCTGGGCTGGGCGGTGCAGGATGCCGAAATCGTCTCGCTGTGCGGCCCGCCGCCGGAGACGCTGCTGCCGCACCTGCAACCGGGCCGGCGGGTTTTCGTCCTGTCCGCCGACAATACGACGCCGCAGGCCGTCGCGCGATTGCTGACCGGGCGCGGTTTCGGCGCCAGCCGCATGACTGTGCTGGAGGCGCTGGGCGGGCCTGACGAAAGGGTCCGGGAATGCCGCGCCGACGCCTTCGACCTGACTGACGTCGCGCGGCTCAACCTGATGGCGATCGCCGTCGAGGCGGCGCCGGACGCGCGGATCGTTCCGGCCGGCGCGAGCCTCGCCGACTCCCTGTTCGAGACCGACGGCATGCTGACCAAGCGCGAAATCCGCGCGGTCACGTTGTCGAGTCTCGCGCCCCGGGTCGGCGAACTGCTCTGGGACATCGGGACAGGCTCGGGCTCGGTCGCCATCGAATGGCTGCTGGCCCATCCGGCAAACCGCGCCGTCGGAATCGAGCGGCGCGCGGACCGGGCGGCGCTCGCCCGGAAAAATGCCGCGGCGCTCGGCGTGCCGCGTCTTGAAATCGTCGTCGGCGCGGCGCCGGGCGCGCTCAGCGGCCTGCCGGCACCGGATGCGATCTTCGTCGGCGGCGGCCTCTCCGACGCGAGCGTGCTTGAGGCGGCTTGGCGCGCGCTGCCCCGCGGCGGCCGGCTGGTGGCCAACAGCGTTACGCTGGACAGCGACCAGGTTCTCGGCGCTTTCGTAAAGGAGAATGACGCTGCGCTGACCCGGTTGTCGGTCGAGCGGCTCGACCGGATCGGCGGCCTTCAGGGCTTTCGTCCGGCGATGACCGTCACCCAGCTGCGGGCGGTGAAGCCGTGATCGCCGTCGGAATCGGATGCCGGCGAAACAGCCCGGCGGCGCGGGTCGGCGCTGCGGTCGAAGAGGCGCTGGCGCAGACCGGGCTGGCGCTTGGGACGGTCGACGCGCTGGCCGTACCGGCATTCAAGGCGGACGAGCCCGGCATCGTTCGGGCGGCTGAGGAGCTGGGTCTGCCGGTAAAGCTGGTCCACCGTTCGGAACTCGATGCCGTCCAGCCCTTGTGCGCCACCCTCTCGCAGGCGGCCGAGGAAGCAACCGGTCTGGCAGCTGTTTCGGAAGCCGCGGCGCTCGCCGCCGCCGGGCGCAATGCGCGCCTGCTGCTGCCCCGGATCGCGCGCGACGGCGTGACCTGTGCGGTCGCACGCGGAGACGGCGCGCAATCCTCCGCTGGATGATCCGGACTTCAGGCCGATTGCGGGAACGGCGCGGCGTCCGGCGCCGGTCCGGCTACTGGCCTGCCGATAACGCCGCGATGCGGGCGTGGGCCCGGATGGCGCGGGCCGTGGTCGGATAGACGGCGATACCGTTCTTGAGCAGGCGCGGCCGGGCATTCCGCAGGATATCGTCCTGGACCCTGTCGCCCGCGGTGCGCAGGACGGCCGAAAGCGCGATGCCGGCCGTGTCCGCGCGCAGCAGCGACCGGACGATGGCTTCCATTTCGGCTTCTCCCTCCGCCACGGCGTCGGAAAACTCGAAAATGGAGTTCATCTCCACATAGGCGATGATCGAATCCACGGCCGCGTCGGCGGCCAGCAGTTCGACGATCTCGTGGAAGATGAAGATGCCGTCGCTCTTCAGGCCCCACACGGGGATATCGACGGGGTTGTCGACGCTGGTCCCCGGGACGCCGAATTTCCCGAGGCGTTGCCGCGTCTCGTCGCCGAACGCGGCGAAGGTCATGCCGTTGGCATCGGCGACATCGGCCGAGACGACGCTGACGCCGCCGCCGGACCCGAACAGCGCCAGCCGCCGGCCGCCGAGGGTGCCGAAAGCGGCGTGGGCCAGCAGGACGTCCAGAAGCTCTTCCATGCTGTCGACCACGACCGCGCCGGCCTGGCGGGCCGCCGCCAGCCAGAGGTTGCCGTCGGCAGCGAGCGCGCCCGTGTGGCTGGTCGCGGCGCGCATCCCGGCGGCCGAGCGGCCGCCCTTGAAGAGCACCAGCGGTTTCCCGATCTCGCGGGCGAGGCGGAAGAAGCGCCCGGTGTCGAGGTCCGTCTCCAGATACATGGCGAGGATGTCGGTGTCCGGGTCCTCGGCGGCGTAGAGCAGATAGTCGGTCGGCGTCACGTCCGCGCAGTTGCCGCAGGACAGGGATTTGCCCAGCGGCAGGCCCAGAACTTTCGCGCGGTGGATCATGTCCCAGGCATAGGTGCCGCTCTGGGAGATGAAGGTGATCCCGCCCGCGCTTTCCGGCGCGTGGCGCGGCGTGCTCATGGTGATCTTCGCCGCCCCACAATACGCGCCGATGGTGTTGGGTCCAACAATGCGCATGCCCGTGGACGCGGCCACATCCCCGATGGCGGCCTCGAGTTTCGCGCCTTCGTCGTCCCATTCGGCGAAACCCGCCGTCAGAATCTGCGCAACCCTGACGCCCTTTGTGGCGCACCGGCGAAGCGCCTCCGGAACGCCCCTGGCGCCGATCGCGACAATCGCGCGGTCGACCGGTTCGGGCAGGGCGTCGATGCCGGGATAGGCCTTGACGCCATAGATGGTCTCCGCCGCCGGATGGACGGGATAGAGTTTCCCCGCGTAGCCGAAGTCGACCAGGTTCTGGACGATCCGGAAGCCCAGCTTGCCCGGCGTCGCCGACGCCCCGACGATGACGATGCCTTCAGGGTAAAAGACCGGGCGCAGGGCGTCGTGAACCTCCCGTTGCAGGGTCTTGCGCGCCGCTGGATCGAGGTAGCCGAACGCCGACGGTTCGGCGGCGTCTTCGTCGGACAACGCAATGTAGGCGTCGACGGCGATGGCCCCGGTTTCGGAAAGGATGACCGGATTGATGTCCAGCTCGGCGATGTTCTCCCTGAAAAGCAGGCCCTCCGATCCGCCGACGGCCGACAGGATTGCCATCAGCGCGTCGGCGCCCCCGGGGTAGGCCGCCGCCTGCGCCAGATAGCGGAGATCCGCATCGCCGAGCGGCGCCAGCCGGAACGCCACGTTCGCCGCTTCCTCGACGCCCGTCCCGCCGACGCCGCACATGACCACGGGACCGAACACCGGGTCCCGGACAGCGCCGACGACGGCCTCGTGACCGGGCGCGGCCATCGGCTCGACAACGACTCCCTCGACCGTTTCGGCACAGGCCGCCGCGGTGAGGTCTCCGAACACCGCTTCGGCATCCGTTGCTTCGACGTTGAGTCGAACCCCGCCGGCCGCGGCCTTGTGGACGATGCCGGACGCCGCGATCTTGATGGCGACGGGGCCGCCGGCCGCGCGGGCCAGGGCCGCAGCCTCTTCGGCGGTCCGCGCCAGGCGGGCATCTGTCGCCGGAATACCGTAGCGGTGCAGCAGTTCCTTGGCCCGGTGTTCGAGCAGGACGGTCATCCGGCGCGAAACCCTATGCGACCCGGTAGCGCTCGATGACGTCGGGGTCCGGCTCGAGGCCGAGTCCGGGCCCCCGCGGCACCTTCAGCCGCCCGTCTACGGGCAGGGTCGCGCCGCCGTAGAGTTCGGCTTCGAAATCGCAATAGAGCCGTTCCAGCATGGGCGTCGAGCGGTGGGCGGCGTTGAGATGCAGGGTCGCCACCTGGCCGGGGCCGAACAGCGCGCAGTGGGGGACGTATTCGATGCTGGCGGCGTCGCAGAATGCGGCGATCTTCACCAGTTCCGTCACGCCGCCGGTCTTGGCCACGTCGGGCTGGGCGATGTCGATCGCACCGGCGTCGGCCATGGCCACGAAGTCGTACAGGCTGCCGGCGTTCTCGCCGGCCGCGATGCGGTGGCGGCCGGTCGCCCGCACCCGGGCCAGGCCGCGGTAGTTCTCCGGCGGCCATACCGGCTCTTCCAGCCAATAGAGGCCGAGCGGCGCCAGTTCGGCGTCGTGGCGGAGCGCCTCCTCGACCGACCACGGGCAGTTGGTGTCGAGCATGACCACGGCGTCGTCGCCGGCCGCTTCGCAGGCCGCTGCGATCTCCGGCATCGTTATCTCGTGCAGCTTGATATACCGGTAGCCCCGCTCGACGGCCTGACGGGTGATGCGCACGACGTCGGCCACGTTGCCGTAACGCAGGAGGCTGGCATAGACCTCCAGCTCGCCGGCAAACGGCCCGCCCAGGAGGTTGACCAGCGGCTCGCCGCAGGCCTTGCCGCGAATGTCCCAGAGCGCCGTATCCACGGCCGAGATGCCGTAGACGATGGGCCCGACGCGGCCGAAATTCTGCAGCTCGAACTCCAGATCGAACTTGATCCGGGCGATCTCCGCCGCCTCGCGGCCCAAGACCAGCGGCAGCACGCGGGTATCGATCAGGCTCTTCAGGGCCGTGTCCTCGTTGCGCGAGAAGGCCTCGCCCCAGCCGACCAGGCCGGTGTCCGTCTCCAGGCGCACGAAAAGCGTGTCGAAGGCGCACTTCGGGTCGCCGCCGAAGCTCCACGGCGGTATGCCGCCGGCCTCGAAGGGAACGGAAACCAGGATCGTCTCTGCCGCGATAATCTTCATGGAGCGATCTTCATTGGGCGATCTTCATGCTTGCGGCACCTCGTGATTGAGCACCGTCACCCGGTGCATCAGCCGGTGCCGCGGGTGATAGTCGGCGACCGCGTAATGGACCGTGACCCGGTTGTCCCAGACGACCAGGGTCCCGGGTTCCCATCGATACCGGATCTGGTATTCCGGCGTGCGGATGTGCTCGAACAGATAGTCGAGCAGGCTGGCGCTTTCGCGTTCGTCCAGGCCCTCGATGTTGCGGGTGAAGGATTCGTTGACGAACAGCGCGCGGCGCCCGGTCTCGGGGATAGTCCGGACAACCGGATGGCGCACCGGCGGATGCTCCTGCCTCGCCGCCTCCATGTATTCGAACCGCTCGCCCTCCCAGAGATGCCGTTTGAACGGCCGCTCATAGAGCTTCATGAAGTCGTGGGTCGCCATCCGGCCGTCCAGATGCGCCTTCATGGGTTCGGTCAGGGCCTCGTAGGCGGCGTACATGTTCACCCAGATGGTGTCGCCGCCGACATCCGGGATGGACCGGGCGTGCAGGATGGACAGGAAATCCGGTTCGGCGGCGAAGGAATAGTCGGAGTGCCAGTTGTTGACGGTCGGCGGCCGCTCTGCGTCGTTTTCCAGCACCGAGACGCAGGGATTGTCGGCGTGAACCCTGAACATGGAATCCGGGACCTTCGGCACATCGCCGAACTGGCGTGCGAAGGCGGCCTGCTGGTCCGGCGTGATATCCTGGCCCGGGAAGAACACCACGAGATGGTCGAAGATGGCGCTCCGGATCTCGGCCGCAACCGCAGCGTCCGGTTCCCGGCCGAGATCGACGCCCGTTATCTCGGCGCCGATCACCGGGTTGATCGGCCTGACGGAGATGTGCCGGTAGGTTTTCGCTTCGGCGACGGCCGCCATGACATGATCTCCCTGAACGGTTTTTCCCGGGTCAGTCGATGCCGCCCGACCGGCATGCGCTCGCAGGATTGTTCCAAATCCGGATTCGGTTCCGACTGAACGGGCACTCGAAGCTACCATATATCGGGCGGCGGTCAGGGGTCAGAGTCAACTTTCCGGGTCTCCGGCGTGCCGAGCGTCGGACCCGGGAGACCAACCGCTTCCGGCGTACGGGACCGAAAGCGGCCCCGGCGCCCGAGGCTCGGCCGCTACTCTCCATGCCGGTGTCTCCGGCACCGCTCCGGCTTGACCGGTTTTCGGTTAGTTGTATACAATATATTTTCCTGGCGAGAAATCATCGGGCGCCCCGTTTCGCCGAATTCCGCGGACTTTTCCTGTATGTGCAGGTACAAGATGTTACGCTTGCGCTCCGAGCGAAGCGCCGGGAACCTGAAAAGAGGGAGGGATTAACCATGTTGAAACGGACTGTATGGGCCATTTCGACCGTGCTGGCGATGGGCCTGCTCCTCGGCGGTCAAGCCAAGGCACAAACCTACAAACTCTACGTCAACCTGCCGCTGAGCGGGCCCTGGTCGTCTTTCGGCGAGGGCATGTTCAACTCGTTCAAGCTGGCCATCGACCAGGGCAACGCCTCCGGCGTCATGGGCAAGGTCAAGCTTGAGGTCGTGCGCGGCGACAATGCCGGCGACAGCGCCCAGGCGGCGAGCCTGGCGACCAAGGCGGGGGCAGATTCCAGGGTCATCGGCGCTTTCTGCTGCTGGAGCAGCGGCCTGGCGCTGGCGACTCACGCCATCTACAACCGCTACGGCCTGCCCACGATACTCGGCGGGTCCAACGACCACCGCTCGACGCGGCCGTTCCACAAGAGCATGGTGATCTTCCGGAATTCGCCCTACGACCTGATCAACATGAAGATGCTGGCGACCTACGCCACCAACTACGCCAAGCTGAAACGCATCTTCACGATCGACGACAACACGGCGTTCTCCGTGACCCAGGTCAACGAGTTCACCAACGCAGCCGTTAAGCTGCACGGCAAGGGCCGCATCATCGGCCGCGAGAGCGTGCAGCTGGGCGAGAAGGACTTCACGCCGCTCATCACCAAGCTGAAGGGCATGAATCCGGACGCCGTCTTCTATGCCGGCCACATGGTGGAGGCGGCGCTGTTCCGCCAGCAGATGCTGAAGCTCGGCCTCAACGTGCCGATGATGAGCTCCGGCGGCGTGTTCTCCAACACCTATATCAAGGTCGCCGGCAAGGCGTCCGAGGGGACGCTCGCCAGCTTCTGGGGTCTGCCGCTGGACCATTATCCGGAAGGGCGCGGCACGGCCTTCGAGAAGGCCTACGCGGCAGCCAAGTTCCAGGACCCGTACGAGTCCTTCGGGCCGATGGCCCACGCGGCCGGGCAGGTCTACGTCCAGGCCGTCGCGCGCCTCGCCAAGGCCGGCAAGGTCACCCGCAAGGCGCTTCTGGCGGAGCTGAACCAGGGCCAGTACAAGACCAGCATCGGGGACTTCGGCTTCGACAAGCACGGCATGCTCGATATCCTGCATATCGGCATCTTCCGGGTCGAGAACGCCAAGTGGAAGCTGCTCTACCGGACGGACCGGGCGGCCACGAAGTTCCAGAAGATCGCGGATTGACCCGTCTGCCGGGAAACCGGCACCGGGCTTTCCAGCAGCACAGACTGTCCGGCCGGCCGCCGGGGGAGGGTATGGCGCCCTCTCCCGGCGCCCGGATCACATCGGCGGCGGCCGGGTCCGGCCCGGGCGCCCGCCGACTCGCGAAAGCATAACCCCGGCCCGTGTTCGAAATCTGGATCCAGCAGCTGATTAACGGCCTCACCATCGGGGGGATGTACACCCTGGTGGCGGTCGGCTTCACGCTGTTCTTCGGCGTCCTGCGGCTGATCAACTTCGCTCACGGCGAGGTCTTCATGCTGGGCGGGTTCACCGGACTTGTCGTCGCTTGGCTGGCCGAGGACCTGGGTCTCCAGAGCGGGCTGTTGATCATCTTCCTGATGTTCGTCGTGTCCATGGCGGTTTGCGCCGTCATCGGCGCGCTCATGGAGCGCTTCGCCTACCGCCCCGTGCGTGGCATGCCGGTACTGATCATGCTGGTGACGTCGCTCGCCGTGGGCATCGTGGTCCGCGAGGCGGTCAAGGAGTTCTTCCCCGAAGGGGCCAATCCCCACGCCTTCTATTCGCCCTTCAAATACGACAGCATCAAGCTCGGCGAGGTGGTCCTGGACTACACGCAGCTCGGGCTGATCATCGCTTCCGTCGCCCTCGTTTACGGAATTTACCTGCTGGTCTCCAAGACCTGGGTCGGCCGCGCCATGCGCGCGACGTCGGAGGATCTCGATGCAGCCCGGATGATGGGAATCAATGTCGATATCGTCATCCGCAATACTTTTTTCCTGGGCTCCGCGCTGGGCGGCGTAGCCGGGGTCATGAACGGCCTCTACTATCTTTCCATCCGCTTCGACATGGGCTGGGTGATGGCGATCAAGGGCTTTACCGCCGCGGTCGTCGGCGGCCTCGGCAACATCTACGGCGCCATGTACGGCGGCTACATCGTCGCCGCGGTCGAAGTCCTTGTGGTCGCGCTGATCCCGGAAGGCTCGCGCTACAAGGACGTGTTCGTGTTCCTGCTCCTGATCGTGGTCCTGGTGTTCCGCCCCTCGGGCCTCCTGCGGACGCCGGAAAAGAAAGCGGGTTGAGGCAGAGGAGCCGGCGACGTGCCCGAAGTCGATTTCATAGAAACCCAGGTGGCGCGCGAGGACACCCGGTCCCTGGCCGAAAAGGTCAGGGACCGGCTGGCCCTGGGCGGCTGCCAGGCGGCGTTGTTCGCCGCTTTCATGGTCGGGCTGGCGCTGGAGGACACCATCCTCGTGACCGGCTTCCTGCTGCTCATCGTCGCCGGCGCGATCGGCTGGGGCCGCCTGCCCGGGCTCAACCGGTGGGCCGGGGAACGCATCACGAAAGACAAACGCTTCTCCCAGCTGGTCCTGGTCGGGCTTCTCGTCGCTTTCCCCTTCTTCTTTCTCGACAACCCGTATCTCATCCACCTGGGCGCGCTCGCCGCCATCTTCGCCATCATGGCCCTGGGACTCAACATCACGCTCGGGTTCTGCGGGCTCCTGGATGTGGGGTTCGCCGTCTACTTCGCCGCCGGCGCCTATATGAGTTCGCAGCTCGCGGTGATCTTCGACGTGAGCTTCTGGATCGGGCTGCCGCTGGGCGGGCTCACGGCCGCCTTTTTCGGATTCCTGGTCGCCTGGCCCGCGCTCCGGGTGAGCGACCACTATCTTGCGCTGGTGACGCTCGGCTACGGGCTGATCATGAACCTCCTGCACCGCAATTTCACCTTCCTGACCCACGGGACGGACGGGGTCATCAATATTCCGCCGCCCTCGATCCTCGGGTGGGATTTCGTCACGCCGATCACGATCGGCGAGCTGGAGCTGCCGTTCCAGATGAACTTCTACTTCCTGGCCCTGATCATCGTGGCGCTGACCATCTTCGTCAGCATCCGGCTGCGCGATTCCAATCTCGGACGGCAGTGGGAGGCCATCCGCGAGGACGAGGTGGCGGCCAGGTGCTTCGGCGTCAACGTCACCCGGCTCAAGATCATCGCCTTTTCCACCGGCGCCTTTTTCGGCGGCATCGGCGGCGCCGTCTTCGCCCACATGATCGGGTTCGTGCATCCGGACAACTTCGTCCTGCTGACGTCGATCATGATCCTCGCCATGGTCATCATCGGCGGCATGGGCAACATCGCCGGCGTCGTGGTCGGCGCCGTCGCGCTCACCCTGATCCCCGAACGCCTGCGCGAGTTCGAGGACCTGCGCATGCTGCTGTTCGGCGGCGCCCTGGTGCTGATCATGATCTACCGGCCCCAGGGCCTGTTCCCCAACTCGCGTCGGCGCCGGGAACTGCAGGCCGAGAAGATCAATACCCTCATCGCCGAGTCCGGACGCGACGACGCCGAAGCCGCGGGCCTGCCGGACGAAGTGAAGGCCTGAAGCGGCGGCGAGAAACGCCATGGCTGCAGACGACACCGGCGCGACCATCCTCGCCAGCCAGGCGCTGACCAAGAATTTCGGCGGCGTGCTGGCGGTCAACGACCTCAGCCTGGAGGTCCGCGAAGGCGAGATCACCGCCATCATCGGGCCCAACGGGTCCGGCAAGACGACCTTCTTCAACCTCGTCATGCACCTCTACGACGCCACCTCGGGACAGATCCTGTTCGGCGGCGAGCGCCGCAATCTTCTCGATCTGCCGACCCACAAGATCAACGCGCAGGGCCTGGCCCGGACTTTCCAGACGCTGCGCCTGTTCCCCAACCTGACGGTGCTGGAAAACGTGCTGGTCGCCATGAGTTCCCACGTCAACGCGGGGTTCCTCCCGGCGCTCCTGAAACCCAAATGGCTGCGCCGGCAGGACAGGGGCGCCGAGGAAGCGGCGCTGGAGACGCTTTCCCTGTTCGGCGCGCGCCTCATCAGCATGTGCAACGAGCCGGCGTCGTCGCTTTCCTACGCCAACCGCCGGCGCCTGGAGATCGCCCGCTGCGTCGCCTCGCGGCCGCGGCTGATCCTGCTGGATGAGCCGGTTGCCGGCATGAACCCGACCGAGACAAGGGGCGTCATCGAGGATATCCAGCGCATCCACGAGAAGGGCCACACGGTGCTCCTCATCGAGCATGACATGGCGCTGGTGGAAGGCGTGGCGCACCGGGTCTTCGCGTTCGACCACGGCACCAAGATCGCCGAGGGCTCCTTCCGCGAGGTCTCCACCCACCCGGCCGTAATCGAGGCTTATCTCGGAAAAAGGGCTGCGAGGCACTAGGCCGTCAGCTGTCCTCGAACCGGGGCCGGCGTTTTTCAAGAAAGGCGCGGACGCCCTCTTCGGCATCGGCATGGCCGGCGAGGGCAGGGCCGGTTTCCCATTCCCAGGCTTCGCCCGCTGCGACGCCCTTCCGGAGCGAAACGTCGACCCCTCTCTTGATCGCCCGCGCTACGGCGGGCGAATTTGCCGCGATGTCCGCGGCGAGGGCCAGCGCGGCCGGCAGCGCCTCGCCCTCCGGCACCAGCCGGTTGACGAAGCCGAGGCCATGCGCCTCCCCAGCCGTCATGGGCTGCGCGGTCAGGGCCATCTCCAGCGCCCGGGCATGGGGCATGACATGGAGCAGCCGGCTCAACTGGCCGCCGATCGGCAGCAGCCCGATGCGGGCGCCGGGGACGCAGAACGCGGCGTTCCGGCTCGCCACCCGGAGATCGCAGGAGAGCGCCAGAATGAAGCCGCCGGCATAGGCCGCGCCGTTGACGGCGGCGATCACCGGCTTGGCCATGTTCGCGGGATGGACGAAGGCGCGGTTGGCGTCCGCGCCGACGGCGGCCTCGCTTGCACCAAGAACCTCCGTCAGGTCGTGGCCGCTCGAGAATGCCTTGCGGCCGGCCCCGGTGACGACGACGCAACGGACCGCGGCGGTCGCGTCGGCCTCCCGGAACAGCCGCAACAGGTCGTCGGCCATCGAGCCCGAGAAGGCGTTGCGCTTGGCCTCGTTGTCGAGCGTAAGGACCCTGACGGCGCCGATGTCTTCACCGACGACCCGGGCACAGGGGCGAACCATGGCGCCTCAGCCGGCGTGCTTGTTCATAAAGTCTTCCATCAGGGTCTGCAGCCGGATCGGCATCTCCTGCATCGGGCAGTGGCCGCAGTCCATCATCACCAGCTCGATATTCTTGTGCCACTTGAGGAAGGTGTTGCGCATGTCGTCTTCCAGGAAATTCGGCTGGTCGTAGCGGCAGCCGATGACCAGGAAGGGCACGTCGTGGGCCCCCGCTTCGTCGGAGAAATCGTGCAGGGTCCACATGTCGAGATAGCCCCGCGCCGCCTCGGGCGTGCGGGTCTCGCGGGCCAGGCGCAGCTTGACGTCCTGCCATTGGCGGGAGAGCTGCCCGCCGGTGATGCGGTCGGCGAGTTCCCGCGCCTTGTCGTCGTTCGTGATGACGTCGACGAAGAACTGGCGCTCCTCGTCGCTCATCTTGATGCCGGCCGCCGATACCGGGCCGATGGCGACCACGCTCTTGATGCGCTCCGGCGCGTCGATGGCGAGGCGCTCGACCACCATGCCGGTCATGGAGAACCCGACGAGGTGGAATTTCTCCAAGCCCAGGTGATCGGCCAGCGCGAGGGTATCGGCTGCCCCCTCCACCTCGTTGTATTCGCCGGTCTGGTCCAGGGATTCGCCGTAGCCCCGCAGGTCCGTCAGGATGTAGGTGAAGCGCTCCGTATCCAGATAGGGAAGCGTCGGGTCCCAGCTCTCCGCGCTGGCCAGCCAGTCGTTGTACAGGAACGCCTTCTCGGGGCCGTTACCGTGAATGCGATGTCCGAGTACCATGTTTCCCTCCCTCGTTCGCGCCCGGCCGGGAAGCGGGCGTCACCGGCAGAATGCGCAATCTACTTCAGAAATGCGGGTTACGCTTCCGAATAGCGCAGTTGCACCCTAGCCGGATAGCTCCACATCGGCCCCTTCGTCCGCCGGGTAGTTCAGTTCGATCAGGACTCCGTTCGGGTCGTGGACGAAGACCTGGTGCAGGCCGACGTCCGGCACCTTGCGGTGGCGCGCTGGGACGCCGTGTTTTTCCAGCGTCTCGACCATAGCCCGCAGGCCGGTCGCCTCGAAGGCGATATGATCGATCGGGCCCGTGGCGCTGTCCCCGGAACCGTCGCGGATATGGTCGACCTTGTCGAGATAGTCCCGGTGGTCGGCCAGATGGACCACCGCGCGGCCGCCCAGATAGATCCAGTGGCCGCGAAAATCGAAGGGCGGCCGGAAGCCCTCTTCGAGGCCCAGGACGTCGACATAGAATGTCCGGGTTGCCTCAAGGTCTTTGGCGGCCACGAGAAAATGGTTGAGGTTTTCCAGGGGCAAGGTCGGTTCCTCCACATCGATTGCGATTTGGACGGGAATTAACGTATCGCACGCTAGAAATCGAGCGCGGCCCGGACGCGTTCGCTCGCTTCGTTGACCCGCCGGACGGCGGCGGGAACGTCGATCGTCAGAACCTCGCCGTCCCGGACGATCGTCCGCCCGTCGACGATGACGCGATCGACATCGCCCCCCGTGGCGGCCAGGACGAGGAACTTGAACGGATCGTAGACCGGCGTGGCTTTCGGCGTGTCGGTGCGGACCAGGACGATATCGGCCTTGCAGCCGGGCGCGAGGCGGCCGAGGTCGGGCCGGCCCAGCGCGTCCGCGCCGCCCACGGTCGCCATGTGGAAAACGTCCTCCGACGCCGCAACCTCGGCCGTCTTCTCGACGATCTTGCAGACCACCGACGCAATCCGCATGTCGTTGAACATGTCGAACGGATAGGTGTCCGTCCCGAGGCACTGGCGGATGCCCAGTTCCCGGTATTTGTGGATCGAATCGATGACGCCGCCGCGCCGGGCCTTGACCCAGGGCAGATGGCAGATCGTCGTTTGCGAGTCGCGCAGGGCGGCGGTTTCGTGCGCGCCCATGCTCATGACGTCGCCGTCGCCGCTCATGATCTGGCCGTGCCCGACGATGAGGTCCGGCCCCAGCAGGCCGGTATCCATCATCAGCTCGACCGTCGTCCTGTTCTCGGTTTCCCGGACGCGGGCAAATTCGTTGGGGGACTGTCCGGCATGGAGCTGGATCGGGACTCCGAGTTCGTCGGCGTAGCGCCGGGTCTCTTTGAGGAGCTGTGCCTCGCAGGTATCGATCTGGCCCGGTGCGAGCATGGTGCGGAGGCGGTCGTCGTATCGGCCGTTCCATGTGCGGCAGAACGCGACGCAGTCCTCGAACCGCTTCTGCGCCCTTGCCCCGTATTCCCTGTAGAAGACGCCCCCCTTGTCGTCGTCGCCGTAGTAGCGGCTGCGATAGCGGGGACCGGAGTAGCAGCGTAGGCCGGACCGGCCCGCACCGTCCGCCACGCGCTCCGTAATCGAGATGTCTCCGTCGCCGCCGATCTCGAAATCGTATCCGAGTTCGACGACGGTCGTCGAACCGGTGAGGGCGAGTTCCGCGAACGCGCACTCGGCGGCCGCGACCTGGGCTTCGGCATCCGTCGCCGCGCGCACGCTGGGCAGGGCCTTGTAGAGCGCGAAAAAATTCGTGGGCGTTCCGTCGGCCGACGAACTGCCGATCTCCTCCAGGTAGCCCTTGGTGTAGGGCGTGTCGGTGACGTGCAGGTGGCTGTTGACCAGTCCGGGGATCACCAGGCGCCCGGTCGCATCAATTTCGCGGTCGGCTGCCGCCCCGTCGTCCGGACCGGCGGAGACGATCCGGTCGTCTTCGAAAGCGACCGCGCCGTTTTCGACTGCGCGATGCCTTTCGCCTGTCCAGGCGATGACCGTCCCGTTCCGGATTACAGTTCGCATACCGGGTTACCTGTCCGGACAGACGGGGCGCCGATACCGGTTCTCCAGAACCGGTTCCGACGCCCAGTTAGCCAAACCGGCGCGGGCGAACGGCGGGTCTCAGGGAATATCGCCCCGACAGCCCGCCGACCATTATAATTCGGGGCCGCCGCGCCTGCTCAGAAATGATCAAGTATCCCCGGTTACAGAAATTCGTGTCAACGGCGCCCTCGGGCCGGTTCCCCGACGCGCTCCGGGATGATCCCGTACTTGTGCCGGTACGGGGCGGGACATTATGGTCCCGGAAAGCGAGGCGGCCCCCGGAGGGAGGACCCATGCAGCAAAGCGCGACCGCCGCGGAGGTGGAAATCGAGGCCGCAGAGCCGCTGCTGAAGCTCGAGGACGTGGTCACCTATTACGGGTCGATCAGAATTCTCAAGGAAGTCAATCTGGAGGTCTATCCGGGCGAGGTGGTGTCGCTGCTGGGCGGCAATGCGTCGGGCAAGACGACCACCATGAAGACCATTCTCGGCCTGGTGAAACCCGTTTCCGGTTCCGTCTGGTTCGGCGGCAGGCGCATCGACGGCCTGTCCACGGGCGAGGTGATCGCCATGGGCCTGGCGCCGGTGCCCGAGGCCAGGCGCCTGTTCCCGACCATGACGGTGCGCGAAAACCTGCTCATGGGCGCCTATGTCCACCGCCGCGAGAAGAACAACAGGGCCCAGGAAGACATGGACCGGGTGCTGGAGCTGTTTCCGGCCATCCGGGAACGGCTGGGGCAGACCGGCGGCACGCTTTCCGGCGGCGAGCAGCAGATGGTCGCCGTCGCCCGCGCGCTCATGGCGCGCCCGAAGATGATCCTCATGGACGAGCCGTCCATGGGCCTGGCGCCGGCCCTGGTCGAGAAGGTCTACGACGTCATCGCCGGGATCGGGGCTGCCGGCACGACCATGTTCATCGTCGAGCAGAACGCCACCATGGCGCTGTCCGTGGCCGACCGGGGATATGTTCTTCAGAACGGCCAGATCGTCATCAGCGACACGGCGGAGAACATCCTGAGGAGCGAGAAGATCCGCAAGGCCTATCTGGGCGAGGCCTGAGGCGCACCCGACCGGCATGATAGCCGAGCCGGCGAGGGCGCCGTTCCGGAGGTCCTGACGTGCCAGAACGCGCCGCGCCGTCCCTGTTGTTTTCTCCCCTGAAGCTCCGCGAGGTCGAGTTTCCCAACCGCGTCGTCATATCGCCCATGTGCCAGTATTCGGCCGGCGGCGGCCTGGCCAACGACTGGCATTTTCAGCACTTGGGCGGGTTCGCCGGCGCCGGGCTGGTCTTTACGGAAGCCACGGCTGTCGAGGCCCGCGGCCGCATCACGCATGGCGACCTCGGCGTCTGGTCGGACGATCACGCGGAAGCGCTGCGGCGCATCGCAAGTTACCTGAAAGATAGGGGAGTGGTCCCCGGCATCCAGCTTGCCCATGCCGGGCGCAAGGCGAGTTCGCGGCGTCCCTGGGACGGCGGCGCGCCGCTCGACGGCAGCGACGCCGACGCCGGCGAGCCGCCCTGGGAGACCGTGGCGCCGAGCGCCGTTCCCTTGTCCGACGCGGCCAGGCCGCCCCGCGCGCTGGACGCCGGTGAAATTGCCGCCCTCGTCGACGCTTGGGGCGAGGCCGCGCAGCGGGCGCAGGAGGCCGGGTTCGACATCGTCGAAATCCACGCCGCCCACGGCTACCTGCTGCACCAGTTCCTGTCCGCTGTCTCGAACCGGCGCAACGACGCCTGGGGCGGCACGCTCGAGGGCCGCATGCGGTTTCCCTTGCAGGTGGCGGAGCGGGTGCGCCTCGTGTGGCCGCAGGAAAAGCCGGTCTTCCTGCGCCTCTCGGCCAGTGACGAAGGGGATCCCAGCTGGACGATGGACGAGGTCGTCGTCTTTGTCGGCGAACTGCAGAAGCTCGGCATCGATGTCATCGACTGCTCGTCCGGCGGCATCGGAGCCCAGGGATTCGCCATCCGCGGGCGGCGGGTGGCGGGCTTCCAGGTCGGCCTGGCAGAGCAAATTCGCCGGCGTACCGGACTCTGCACGATGGGCGTCGGCCTGATCACCGAAGCCCGGCAGGCCGAGGACATTCTCCAGCGCGGGCAGTGCGACCTCGTCGCGATCGGCCGCGAGGCGCTGCTCGATCCCTATTGGGCGCTTCACGCAGCCCGCGAACTCGGGGCGGATCCGGATTTCCGGTTCTGGCCGAAGCCTTACGGCTGGTGGCTTGACTACCGGGCCCGGACCGTCGGGCTTGGCCCGGACGAACAGAGCCGGTAGGCGATCGCAGGCCGGGCATGTCGAAGATACTGGAGGCCGTCGCCCGGCACGCAACAACGCTGTTGTTTTTCTGCATCTTCGTGGGGCTGATCTTTCCAAGCCTGCCGCCGCTGTTCAGTCCCTATCTCGGTGTTTTCGTCTGGCTGCTGCTGTTCCTGTCCATGGTGCAGGACGACTGGGCCGGCACGGTCCGGTTCGTCAAACGGCCGGGCCTCGTTATCGGTGTCGGATTCTGGCTGCTGCTGATTTCGCCCGGACTTGCCTGGCTCCTCGGGACGGGCCTGTCGCTCGACGGCGCCCTGCTGGCAGCGGCGGTTCTGTGGACCGCATCGCCGCCGCTCATGGGCTCGCCGGCCCTCGCACGGTTCGTCGGGCTCGATGCACCGCTCAGCCTCGGCGTGCTGTTGTCGATGACGGCGGCGGCGCCCTTCGTGATGCCTTTCGTCGTCCTGGTGTTGCTTGGCCTCGATCTCAACGTGGGGGTCGGCGAGATGCTGCTGCGCCTGGCCGCCTTCGTCGGCAGCGCGTTTCTGGCGGCGCTGTTGTTCCGGCGCGTCCTGGGCGCCGACGGCCGGCGCCGCTTCGCGCCCGGGTTCGAGGCCGGGTTGCTGGCCGCGTTGATTCTGTTCGCGCTCGGGATTGTCGATGGCCTCGCCGCCCGGTTCGCGGACGATCCTGGACATGTGCTCCGGATACTGGCCTTCGTCATCGGATTGACGGCCCTTCTCTTCGTAACGGGAGGCCTCGCCTTCCTGTTTCTCGGACGCCGGTTTGCGCTGACCGTGGGGCTGTCCAGCGGCCTGCGCAACATGGCGATCCTGCTGGGCGCCGTGCCGTCGGCCGTCAATGCGGAAACCCTGCTGTTCCTCGCGGTGGCGCAATTCCCGATTTACATGGCACCGGCCATGCTGAAACCCCTGGCCCGGCGTTTTGCGGACGGCGGGGACAGGCCGATTCCGGACAAATAATTCCGGCACTGCTTCCCGGGTCGGATCGCGCCACAATTGGGCGGCAATTGGTATCTCTGAAAAATTACAGTTATTTCTGCTTTTACTGTATTAACGAAATAATAAACAAGAACAAAGGTATAGACCGATTCGGTGAGCAGCGGCGACGTATTTGGCCATACCCCCGGCGTGACCGTGCTCAGGCCATCTCGCTCGGCAGATAATTGCCGCCGACCACTCGGGTCATGCGGCGGAACAGGCGGTCGATCACGATGCCGAGGACGCCGAGCACGGCGATCGCCACGATCACCGTGTCCATCCTGGAGAATTCGCGCGACGAGAAAATCAGGAATCCGAGGCCCGAGTTGGCGGCGAGGATCTCGGCCGAAATGATGGTCGCGAAGGCGCGGCCCATGCCCATGCGCATGCCCTGAATGGCGTAGGGCACCACCGAGGGCACGACAACGAACTGCAATACCTGCCAGCGGTTCGCGCCGAGGCTGCGCACGGCGTTGATCCGCACCTGGGAGATGTGCTTGACGCCGGCTTCGGTCGCCAGCGCGACGGAAAAGAAGGTGTTGTAGAAGATCAGGAAGACCTTCGAGGCTTCGCCGATGCCGAACCAGATGAGCGCAAAGACCACCATGGCGATGGCCGGGATGTAGCGGAAAAACTCGGTGATCGGCTCCATCATGCGCCGGAAAAACGGCGACAGGCCCATGGCAAAACCGATCGGGATCGCGATCGCGCTGCCGATCAGGAACCCGATCAACAGCCGCTGCAAGCTTGCCAGCGCGTGAAAGACCAGTTCGCCGCCGGCCAGCAGATCGATTCCCTCCTCCAGCGCCTGGCCGGGCGACGGCAGGATGGTCACGTCGTAGCGCAGCGACGCCAAGCCCCAGATCGCGATCAGGATGGCGGCGCCGGTGACCGGAAGGACGACGGCGCCCGGCCGCTCCATTTCGCTGGCCTGCCAGCTTGGCGCCAGAAGCAGGTCGAAGGCGCGGGTGACGGCCATGTCAGCCGACCCTGGCGTATTCGCCGCCGCAGCGGTCGATCAGGATGCGGAAGACGCGGTCGGTCGCAAAGCCAAGCAGGCCGAGCGCGACCAGCCCGACGAAGATATCGCCGGTCTGGAGGAAGACTCGCGCCTGCTGGAGCATGAAGCCGAGGCCGAAATCGGCCGCGATCATCTCGGCGGCAATGATGGTCGAGAAGGCGTTACCCATGGCGACCCGCATACCGGTGAGCGCATGGGGCAGCGTCGAGGGAAAGATGACCAGGCGAAAGACCTGACCCGTATTCGCACCGAGGCTTTCGGCGGCCCGGACCCGGTTGCGGGTGACGTGATAGACGCCGTCTTCGGTGTTGATCGTTACGATGAACACCGTCGCGAAGACGATCAGGAAGATGGTGGCGACGTCGCCGGTGCCGAACCACGAGACGGCGAGCACGATCATCGCGATCGGCGGGATGAAGCGGAAGAACTCGACGACGCTGTAGAGCATGCCCCGCGCCAGCGGCAGGCCGCCCATCAGGATGCCGACCAGCACGCCGAGCATACTGCCGAGCAGAAAGCCGGTCCAGATGCGCAGCAGACTGACCAGGACCTGGGCCCAGAGATCGCCCGTCGCCATTTTTACAAATGACTCGCCGACGGTCTCGAGGGGCGGAAAGAACAGCGGATTGATCATCCGCGAGCCCATCTCCCAGAGGCTCAGCAGCAGTACGACCGTCAACGTATAGGGCAGCACCCGATACAGCAGGATCCGCTTCATTCCGCGCGGCTCCTCTGGACTTCTTCGGCAAGGATCTCCTGAATTCTCCGGTAGATCTTCAGCAACTCCGGATCGGTGCGGTCGCGCGGGCGCGGCAGGTCGATCGGGAAGATCTCCCGGATCGACGAGCGCGGCCCGGCGTGCATGACGCCGACCCGGTCGCCCAGGATCAGCGCCTCGACCACGTCATGGGTGATGAAGAGCACGGTGCGCCGGCTCGAGCTCCAGATGCGGGTCAGCTCGTCCTGCATCTGGCCCCGGGTCTGGGCATCCAGGGCGGCGAACGGCTCGTCCATCAGCAGCATGTCCGGCTCGGTCGCCAGCACCCGCGCGATCTGGATGCGCTGCTTCATGCCGCCGGACAGTTCGCGCGGGTATTTGTGGCCGTGGCCGTCGAGGCCGACCAGCTTGAGCAGGCGTTCGGCGATTTCGCCCTGCTCGGCTTTTTCCAGGCCCTGTATCCTCGGCCCGAGCAGGACGTTGTCCCGCGCGGTCAGCCAGGGCATCAGGGAATCGTCGCCCTGGAAGACGACGCCGCGGTCGGCGCTCGGGCCGCGCACCGGCTGGCCGCGGTGCAGCGCCTGCCCCGAGGTCGGCATTTCGAAGCCCGCCAGCAGCGTGAGCGCCGTGGTCTTGCCACAGCCACTCGGGCCGAGCAGGCAGAAAAACTCCCGCTCGCGAATCGTGACTTCGAAATTCTCGAGGGCCGGCGGGCTGGGATCCTGTCCCCGCCCGCCGAATTGCTTCTTTACCCCGATGAACTCCGCCGCGTGCATACGCACCGACTGCTAGCAGTTCGGCAACGATTTCGCGGTGACGCGCTCCGGAGCGACCGCCTTCAAGATGCTCGAATCGAGCCCCGTCTTCCAGTCGGGCTGGCCCTTGACCTTGCCGAGACCCTTGAGGAAGTTCAGCGACTGGCACAGGTCGGCGGTCGTGACGTCCGAGAACTGGACCTTCAGGCTGATCGTCTTCGAGATCGCCTTGGTGACCTTCAGATCGATATTGAACGCCTTGCTGACGATCTTGGCCGATTCGTCCGGATTGGCATCGAGGTACTCGCTCGCCATGACCATCCCCTTCATGATGCCCAGCGCCGCATCTCGGTCCGCCAGCAGGCCGGCGCTGAAGGTGATCGGCGTGTCGTTGACGAAGCCGATATCCTTGTCCCGCGCCAGTATCTTGGCACCCTTGAGGACGCCGGCGGCCCGGCCGGCCCACGGAAACCAGATCGAGACCGCGTCGATCTCGCCCTTGCTGAACGCAATCAGCTGTTCCGAAGGCTGCAGCCAGAGGCGCTCGAACTTCTTCAGGCCGTTCTTGGCAGCGTATTTGTCGAACCACATGTGGGACGACGGGCTGCCCCGCGCGATGCCGACCTTGGCGCCCTCGAGGCCCTTGGCATCCATGATTCCCGGCCGTACGACGATGGCCGTGAAGCCGCTCTGGCTGTTCCGGGTCGAGCCGACGATCTTGAACTTCTTCGACCCTTGCGCCAGCGTGCTGACGGGCGCGAACGAACCAGAGTTCGCCATGTCGTTCTCGCCGGCGAGCATCCCACGGAAGCCGCGGGTCGCCGATGAGTATATCTTGACCGTAACGTTGAGGCCCTGCTTCTTGAAAAAGCCCATGGCGTCGGCAATGACCTGAAACGGCCCGGACGGATCGCTACCCGAAGAAATGGTCCAGTCCGTCTTCTTGGGCGCGGCATAGGCGCCCGATGCAATGGCGAGCACCACGAGGCCGGTAAACCAGCGAATTACAATAGACATTCCAATCCCTCCTCACAGCGTCCGTTCCCGGACGCTTCCCTACGTTCAAATTGGGGACGGTCTGTCCATCGCCCGTGGCCATTGGAGTGCAACAAATCCAATAGCGACACCCCAATGGCCGTATGGGATGGGAGCCGCCCTCTTTTTTGCACTGGGCGAAGCGTACCACGCGGCGTTGACCTGTCAACAAAGGCGCCGGACGGGCGGGAGCGGGCCGGTTCAACCGATGCGTTCGAGGCTCAGATTGTCGTGCTCGTCCCGGCGCATCCGCCAATCGGGGAACACGACGGTCGTGGCGCCCGCTTCCTCGACGATCGCCGGTCCCTCGGTCCAGGCGCCGATCGGAAGCCGGTATCGTTCGAAGACTCGCGTCGGCCGGAAACCGTCCCGGAACCAGACATCGCGTTCGTCCGTTCTGCCGTCCGTCTCTTCCCGCGCCTGCAGCCGTGGCCGCTGGACCGGCACGATGGCGGCCAGGCGCAGGTTGACGATCTCGATCGCCTCGTCCCGATTGCAATGGCCGTAGGCCCGTTCGTAGCTCGCGTTGAAGGCATCGGCGAGGCCGGCCGGGTCCGGTTTGCCGGCCACCGGGATGGCGAGCTCGTGCGCCTGGCCGACGTAGCGCATCTCGGCCACCCGTTCGACGATGATCCCGCCACGGGCGAAACCTTCCTCGGCGAATCGGTCGCGGCCGGTTTCCTCCAGCCGTGCAAAGGCACCTTCCGCGGATCCCATGCTTGCCGCTTCGTTCGGCAGGAGCACGGTCTCGCTCAGGTCGATACGCAGATCGGCGGAGACCAGGCCGAGCGCCGAAAGGTTCCCCGCGTGCGGCGGGACGATCACCCTGGGGATGGCCAGGGCTTCGGCGACCTGGGTGGCATGCATCGGACCCGCCCCGCCGAAGGCAACCAGCGCGCAGCGGCGCGGATCGTGGCCGCGGGCGACCGAGATTTCCCGGATCGAGGCAACCATCTTCGCGACGGCAATGCGGATGATGCCGTCGGCCATGCGCTCCCGGCTCTCGACGCCGATGCGGCGCGCCAGGGCGTCGAGTACCGGTACGACCTGTTCCGTCGAAGGTTCGATCCGGCCGCCGAGCTTACGGCCGAGGGTCAGGCGGCCGAGGACGAGATTGGCATCCGTGATCGTCGGTTCGGTTCCGCCTAGGCCGTAGCAGATCGGTCCCGGACGCGAGCCGGCGCTCCTCGGGCCGACATGAAGCTGGCCCTCTTCGCTGACCCAGGCGATGCTGCCGCCGCCGGCTCCGACCGTGCTGATGTCGATTTGGGTCGATTTTATCGGCATTCCGGCAATGACGCCGTCCTTTTTCACGGTCGGCGTCAGGTCGCGGATCATGCTGACATCTGTGCTTGTACCGCCCATGTCGCAAGTGATGAGGTCGCGCGCGCCCGCCGCCGCGGCCGACTGCACGGCAGCCACAACGCCTCCGGCCGGTCCGGATAGAACCGTGGTCACGGGGAAGAGGCGCGCCCGGTCCAGCGAAAGGACGCCGCCGCTCGAAGCCATGATGAAGAGAGCGCCCCGGATGCCCTCACCCCGCAGGACGCTTTCGAGCCTTGCCAGATAGTCTTCGAGCGCCGGGGCGATGTAGGCGTTCAGGACCGTAGTGCTCAGCCGCTCGTATTCGCGGTATTCGGGCACGACTTCATGGGACAGCGACACCGGGATCCCGGGCAGCTTCTCCCGGATCGCCGCACGCGTTTCCAGCTCGTGCCCCGGCGCTGCGTAGGCGTGGAGGTAGCACACCGCGACCGACTCGACGTTCTGATGTCGAAGATCTTCCAGAACGGCTGCGAGCGCGTCGTCGTCGAGAGGCCGGACGGTCTCGCCTGAGGCGCCGACCCGTTCTTCGACATCGAAACGCCGCGCCCGCGGGACCAGCGGCTCCGGCCGCTGGAAGGTCAGGTCGAACAGGGTGTTCGGCGCCATGCGCCGCGTCCGGCCGATGACCAGCAGGTCGCGGAAGCCCTGCGTAACCAGCAGGGCCGTCCGCGCACCCCGGCGCTCCAGGATGGCGTTGGTGCCGATGGTCGTGCCATGCACCAGGCGGTCGATTTCCCCAAAGGGAACGCCGACGTCCCGCAGGCCTTCCAGCAGGGCCCTGGTCTCGTCGCCGTAGCTCGTGAGCGATTTTGCGGCGCGCACGTCGCCGGTATCCAGATCGAGGGCGATGACGTCCGTGAAGGTCCCGCCGATGTCGATGCCGACCGCAATCGCCATGCGCTGTCGGTCCTAGAGCCGCGCTGCGATCCGGTCCGCGGCGCGCAGGACCGCTTCGACGTCTTCGTCCGTGTGGGCCATCGAGAAATAGTGGCCGCCGCCGGGCCGCACGAAGATGCCGGAATCGAGCAGGCCGAGATCGAAGGCGCGTTGGCGGTCCTTGTCGGAGGTCGCCCGGACGTCGTGAATCCGGTCCGGATCGCCGAAATAGAGTCGCCACAACGGCCCCTCGCCGATGACGTGCGCCTCGACCCCATGCTTGCGGAGGATCCGGGCGAGGCCGGATTTGAGGGCTTCTGCGCGGGCCAGGAAAGGCGGAAATGCGTCCGGCTTCCGCAACGCTTCGAGGAACGCCCGCCCGGCGGCGCAGGCCATCGGATTGCCGAACAGCGTGCCGGAGAAGAAGACGCCCCTGGGATCGTTCTGCCAGGCCTCGACCGACGCCAGCGCCATGATTTCCGGATCGCCGGCGACCGCCGCGAGCGGCAGGCCGCCGCCCAGCGACTTGCCGTAGACCGCGAGGTCGGGCAACACGCCGAAACACTCCTGAGCGCCGCCAAGGGCGAGGCGGAATCCGGTAACGGTCTCGTCGAAGATCAGGACAGCGCCGTTTTCCGAGGCGAGGTCCCGCAGCCGCTCGAGATAGCCCGGTGCCGGCGCCGTCATGCGCTGCACGGGCTCCATGATCACGGCGGCGATCGCCGAACCTTCGCTCCGGAACACGTCCTCCGCCGCGGCGAGGTCGTTGTAGGGCGCGATCAGGATATCGGCGGCGATCCCGGCGGCCATGCCGGCCGAGTTCGGAACCGGCGAGAAGGCGTCGCCGCCGAAGCGGTTGTAGCTCCACATGCCGTAGTCGTGATGGCCGTGATAGGCGCCCTCGAACTTCAGGATCCTGTTGCGGCCGGTCCAGGCGCGGGCAAGCCGGATTGCGTTGAACGTGGCCTCGGCGCCCGAGCAGCAGAACCGGATCTGCCCGCCGACGGGCAGCACGTCGAGGAGCTCGGCGCCATAGCGGATCGCCGGCTCGTTGAGCAGTCCGAAGAAATGCGTGCCGCGCCGGGCCTGGGCGTCGAGCGCCGCCAGTACGCCCGGATGATCGTAGCCGAGCAGCACGGCCCCACCCGCGCAGGTAAAGTCGACGAATTCCCGGCCGGCGGCATCGGTGACATGCGCCCCCCGGCCCGACACGAAGACGAGCTGACGATCGTCGTCGAGCTTGTGCCGGCTCAGCACGCCGCCCGGAAAGATGCGTGCGGCGGTCTCGATCAGGTTGCGCTGGTCCGACGGTCCGGTCATGGCGTTCCGGCGCCCGGCGGTTCCGTAAGCGGGCGCAGGGCGACGCCGTCGCCCCGGCGCAGGTTCAGGGCCCGGCAGAGGCGCTCCGGCAGCCTGAGCGTATCCTCGTCGATCCCCTCGCCGCCGCGGATCCAGATCCGCAGACCCGGACCGCCCGCATCGAGGATTTCATGAGCCCCGCCTTCCCTCAGGCCGAGCCGGGCGATCGTTCCGCTTGCGAGTTCGCACCACCTTTTGCCGGCTGGCGGCGGACCCGGCACAGGATCGGCGGCCAGCCGCCGCCGCTCCGCCTTCATTCCCGCCCGCAGCGCCGTGGTGGCCTCGGTATCGATTTTCCCGGTGTCGGCGACAACGCCGTAGACGCGCCGCGCCGCTTCCGCGGAAAGCCGGCCTTCCGCGATATCCGCGAGGACGCGCGACGGCTCCCGTTCCAGGGGATCGCCGAAACCGCCGCCGCCGGAGCTGCGCATGACGACGATGTCGCCGCGCCGCAGGGGAAAGCCCTGAACCTGCCCCGGTGTATCGGAAGGCGCCAGTTCCGCGCCGTTGCGGATCACCGAAAAATTGTTGGGCGCGCCCGGCCATCCCGCCGCGACTCCGAAGGGCGGGAGAATGTTCTTGTTGGACGAAACGGAGAGCAGGGCTTCGTCGACCAGCACGCGCACGTCCCGGCGCAGGCCGCAGCCGCCGCGGTGCCGCCCGGCGCCGCCGGAATCGCGCCGGATTTCGCAGTGCTCGACGCGCAGCGGGCTCTCGTGCTCGATCGACTCGACCGACTGAATGGACGCGAAATCCCCTTCCGCGAAATTGCGCAGCGCGTCGCCGCCATCGCCTTCGGCGGTCGCGCCCGTGCCGCCTGCGGGATATTCGTAGAAGATGAAGGGTTCCGGCCGCTCCGGGTCCTTGCCGCCGATGTAAATGTGGTTGGAGGTGCCCTTGATGTCCCCGGCCATGCGCTCCGGCATCGCCTGGGACATCGCGCCGAGAACCGCCGATATCGCCGCGTGCCGGACTTCGGACGAGCCGGCGCAGGACGCGGGATAGCGCGCGTTGAAAAAGGAGCCTTCGGGTGCCGTGATGGATATCGGCCGGAAATTCCCGTGGTTGATGGGCTGGGCAGGGTCCAGGAACGCCTTGAGCACGATAAACGCGCCGGTCGCGGCGACGGCAGGGCCGGCATTCATGGCCGCCCGGGTCTGTCCCGAGGATCCGGTGAAGTCGACCGCGAGGTCGCTCCCTTCGATGCGGATTCGCGCTTTCGCGATCACGGGTTCTGCGTCGGCGCCGACCGGGTCCAGATAGTGTTCGTAGAAATACTCCCGGTCGGCCAGCGCCTCGATCCGCTGCCGCGTTCTGCGCTCGGCCCGGTCGATCAGCTCGGCGATGGCGCCCTCGATCGTTGCGACGCCATACCGTTCGAACAACTCGGCGATGCGCCGTTCGGCGACTTGGCAGGTGCCCCAGGTCGACATGAAATCGCCGCGTCGCTCGCGCGGCACGCGCATGTTGGCCATCATCACGTCGAACAGGCCCCGGTTGAGTTCGCCACCGCTCGCGATCTTCACGATCGGCAGGCGCACCCCGTCGTGGAAAATCTCCGTCGACTTGCCCGAGATGCTGCCCGGCGTCGTGCCGCCGACATCGCCCCAGTGGGCGCGCACGCACGGAAACAGCACCAGCCGCCCCTCGGCAAAGACCGGAAACATCATGGCGATGTCGTTGAGGTGGGTGCCGCCGGTATAGGGGTCGTTGTGCAGGAAAACGTCGCCCGGCCGTATGTCGTCCCCGAAAGTGTCGAACATCTGCCTGACCGACCAGGGCACCGGGAAGATGTGGGACGGGTTGTCCTCGGCCAGCGCCACGATCTGGCCCGTCCCGTCGATCAGGACGCAGGAAAAGTCGTAGGCCTCGTAGATGATCGAGGAATAGGCGGTCGCCACGAGATTGACCCGCATCTCGCGGACGATCGAGATCATCGCCTCCTGGATGATCTCGAGTTCGATCGGATCGACTTTCGGCACTGGCCTGGCGCTAACGGTCATGGCCGGCGTCCCAACCCCTTTCAGCGTTTCCGGACCGGGGGCATCGCAAACTCGGGGCGATGATAGGCGCCGGCCCGCACTTTGGCGACAACGATCCGGCACGCTTTCGCAGGCCGGACCGATCCTAGACGTAGGCGATGGCATCCATTTCCAGCAGGATGCCGGGGCCGATGAAGCTGACCTCCGCGGTCATCCGGCCCGGCGCGTCTTTCGGGAAATACTCACGGTAGACCTTCTCGAAGCCCGGCTTGTTGCCGATGTCGGTCAGGTAGACCGTGACCTTGACGACCTTGTCGAGCGACGAACCGGCCTCTTCGAGGATCGCCTTGAGGCTTTCGAACACCCGGCGCGCCTGGACATCGATACCGCCCTCGACGATCTCGCCGGTTTCGTGGTCCTCCGGCGCGATGCCGCCGGTAAACACGAAATCGCCGACCTTCCAGCCCTGCGAGAACGGGTGGGGGTGGTTGGCGATTTTTCCGGGCGCCAGCGGGGATACGATCTTTTCTTTGTTCAGCATTTTCTGCGGTCTCAGCGATTCTGCTTCTGTCAGCTGTCGAAATAGCCGATGCCGGCGTCGTTGAGATCAACCCAGACGGTTTTCTCCTCGCAGTATTCCTCGAGGCCCGACAGGCCTTTCTCGCGGCCGATGCCACTCATCTTGTAGCCGCCGAAGGAAGCCGAAATCTGGGTCTGGCGGAAGGTGTTGATCCACACCGTTCCCGCCTTGAGGCGTTGCGCCAGCCGCATGGCCCGGCGCATATCCTCCGTCCACAGGCCGGCGACGAGGCCGAAATCCGTGCCGTTGGCGTCCGACAGGAGTTGCTCGTCGTCCTCGAAATCGAGCACGGAAAGCACAGGGCCGAATATCTCCTCCCGGGCGAGGCGCATATCCGGCGCCACGCGGTCGAAGATCGTCGGCAGGTAGAAATGTCCTCTTGCCAGGCCGGGATCTTCCGGCGGCGCGCCGCCCGCGATCAATCGGGCGCCTTCGTTCCGGCCGATGTCGACATAGCGCGCGACCTTGTCGAACTGCTCGCGGGTCGTCAGCGAGCCGACATGGGTCGCCGGGTCGAGCGGATCGCCGACCCGGATCAGGCGGGTCATATCCAGCAGTTTCTCCATGAAGGCGTCGCGGATCGCGCGGTGGACGAACAGGCGCGGGCCGGCGTCGCAATACTGCCCAGCGCCGGCGAATATGCCGAACAGCGTGCCGCGGGCCGCGGCATCCAGATCGGCGTCCTCGCAGACGATGTTCGGTGCCTTGCCGCCCAGTTCCAGAGTCACCTTGGTGAGATTGTCGATCGACGCGCGCAAGACTTCCTGCCCCGTCGCGACCTCGCCGGTGAATGCCACCTTGTCGACGCCGGGATGGCGCGACAGGGCCGCGCCGGCGGTGTGGCCGAAGCCCGGCAGTATATTGACCACGCCTTCGGGAAGGCCGGCCTCCATCAGGATTTCACCCAGAACCAAGGCCGTGACAGGCGTATGTTCGGCGGGTTTGAGGACCATGCTGCAGCCGGCGGCCAGCGCCGGCGCCAGCTTTTGGGCGGCCTGGGGAAGCGGCGAGTTCCAGGGGATGATCTGGCCGCACACGCCGATCGGCTCCAGCACCGTATAGGTGTGGAACCGGCCGCGCACCGGCACGACATGGCCTTCCAGCTTGTCGGCCCAGCCGCCGTAATATTCGAAATAGTCGGCCGAAGCGTTGACCTGGGCGCGCGTCTCGCGGATCGCCTTGCCGTTGTCCAGCGTCTCCATGCGCGCCAGCTCGTCGCCGCGGGCGCGGATTTTCTCGGCCACCTGGAGCAGCAGCCGGCCGCGCGCCGCCGCATCCATGCGCGGCCACGGGCCGGTTTCGAACGCCCGCCGGGCCGCCGCCACGGCGGTGTCGACATCTGCCGTATCCGCTTCCGCCACGTCGGCGACATGCTCGCCCGTCGCCGGGTTATGAGTCGCGAATGCCTTGCCGGAAGTGGCATCGGTCCATTTGCCGTCAATTAACAACTGATAATGCGATGCCATTTTCGGTCTCTCCCGTCACCGGCTCCTATAGCGCGTCGACCAGGGCCTCGAGTTCCAGCCCGGTATTGTAGAAATGCGGGGCGACGCGCAGTCCGTCCTCGACGGCGCTGACGACGAATCGCTTGCCCAGCAGCGCGTCACGGCGCTGCGGTGCGTCGTCCATCCCGATCGTGACGATCCCGGCGCGCTCGCCGTCGTTTCTCGGCGTGATGCAGGGCAGTCCCTTGCGGTCGATAAGATCCATGAGGTGGCCGGTCAGGGCCCGGACCCGGTCATGGATAGCAGGAATCCCGATTTCGCCGATGAAGTCGACCGCCGCTTCGAGAGCGTAAACGCCGCCATAGTTCATGTTTCCATGCTCGAAGCGGCGCGCGTCGGCGTGAAACCCGGGAATTTCGGCATCGGCCGCTGTATCCGCCAGGCTCGAACGCGCCGCGAACGGCGGCATCAGGCCGGGAATCAGCGGTTCGCGGCACCAGAGAAAACCGAGCCCGTGGGTGGACATGAGGCCTTTTTGCGGCCCGCAGGCCAGCGCGTCGATCGCCGGATCGTTGACATCGAACGGCACCGTGCCGATCGCCTGGACCGCATCCACGACGAGCAGGGCGTTGTGCCGGCGGCACCGTTCGCCGAGTTGCCCGAGATCGAAGCGCTGCCCGGTGCGATGGCTGACGGCCGAAATTGCAACCATGCGGGTGGTCGGCCCGATGGCGGCCAGGATGTCTTCGATATCGATGATCGGGCCGGCGCTTTCGACCACCCGGACCTCGACGCCGCGACGCCGCAAGTTGATCCAGCCGTGCAGGTTGTTGGGATGCTCCCGGGCGTGCACGACCATGCTGTCACCCGCGCGCCAGGGAAAACTCTGGGCAATCGTGTTGAGCCCTTCGGAGGTGTTCTTGACAAAGGCAATCTCGGAAGGGCGGGCGCCGATCAACGCGGCCACCTCGGCGCGGAGGGTCTCTGCGCGCCGCTTCCAGCCGGTCTTGTCGCCGGGGCCCTCGTGCTGTTCGACGAGGAACCGGAGCCATGCGTCTTTGACGGCGCGCGGCAGGGGCGCCTTGTTGGCGATGTCGAGATAGACCCAGTCGCGGGTGACCGGGAACTGCTCCTGCCATGTGCCAGGATCGTGCACGGGATCGGTCGTTCCGGAAGGGTCGCGGCGGTTCAATGCGGCCGGCCGTTGCCGAAGATTTTCGCTTCGGCCGCCCGGGTGTCGCCAAGCAGCGCCCGCAATCTGCCGAATGCGTGCTCCACGGCATCGACGACGCGGTCCGGTCCGCCGAACCGTTCGACTTCCGTTGCGGTCGGCCGCAGGCGCAGCGAGACCCGGGCGCCCGGCCGTTCCGCGACGTTGGAGGTCACGATGCCGTGGTCCTCCAGGAGCGCCATGCCGAGGATGCACGACGCTTCGGCCGGAACCATGGCGGAATCGTTTTCGGCGTCGTTCCGGCCTTCCAGCGCAATGGTCAGCACGTCCTCTTCGGAAATCGTCGGGCCCATGCAGAGATCGAGAACGCGTTCCGCTCCGAACCGTTCCCGCAGGCCGGCGGCGATCTGCCGGGCAACCGCCGAATCGGTCCGCAGGGTCTCGGGCCGGTAACTTTCGAGCGAGCGCAGCACGCCGAGGACCAGCGGGCCGCGCGCTTCCAGGCCAAGGCCGCTGGCCTGCGCAACGGCCCGGTCGACCAGGTCGGGCCGGCCGACCATGAGGCCGGCCCGCGGGCCGCCCATGCCGGCCTTGTCGCAACTCGTGATACCGTAGTCGGCCCCCAGCTCCAGCGTTTTTTCCTGCCCCAGGAGCACCGGACCGACGCGCGTTCCGTAGGCGTCGTCGACGAAGACCGGCGATCCGGCCGCTTTCGCCATGGCGACGATGGCGCGGGTCCGTTCCGGGGCAAGGGTGTCAAGTTCGCTGGTCACCCGGGTCAGGACCGTCAGGACGGCGCCGTCGAATTCCGAGGGATCCAGGCCGTTTTCCGGATCCGGCTCGCTAAGCCGGGCGTCGGCAAGGCTCGCCCCGCGCCGGATCGACGGATGGGTCCGGCCGTTCGACGCCACCGCAACGATACGGTCGCCTGGCGACGCGGCGGAAAGAATTGCCGACACGATTCCGGCGGCCGACCGGTTGAACAGAGCCACAGCTGCTTTCTTGCCGGCGCCGAAATGATCCTGCGCCAACCGATTGAACTGGTCTTCGATCAGCGGCGTGCCGATCCACTCCTCGGCGAGGTTGTCCGTGAGATCTTTGTCCCGCGCGAGGAAGTCGCGCCGATGGCCGGTAAAATTGTACAGCCTGTCGCGCCCTTCGGAGGCGACCTTTGCCCGGAGAATGTCAAGACCATGGGCGCGGCGGCGGAATTCGTCCAGGGGGCCGGCAAGATGCGCGCCGCGTGCATAGCCGACCGCGGGATCGAGCGGGTTTCCGAAACGATCCTGCATGATCCTGCTGCCCCCGAGACGCTGGTGCCGGCTGCCGCTGCCGCCCGTTTCCTGTAGCACACTTCGTGCCGGCTCTTTCGGAATTCGGCGCCTCTATTGTGTTATGTCGACAAAATACGCCTGCATCCTCTACAAGGTCAAATTGCGGCAGGTGGAACCAGTCGTCCCGCCGCGGAGGAGCGGGATTCGGGCCGCGGGGCGTATCGATGATGAACCGGGAGACGATTCTTGGGGAGACCCGCCTCAGACAGCGCCAATGATACGGAGACCGGGTCCTACGCCGAGACGGTCGCTCGGGCCGAACGGGTCCTGCCGGGCGGCGTGCTGGGCCGGCATGTCTATCCCGACGGCGTCGAACACATCCCGGTATCCGGCAAGGGTGCCTGGATCGTCGACCATGCCGGCCGCGAATTTCTGGACTATTCCTGCGGCGGCGGTTCCCTGATCCTCGGCTACAGCCATCCGGCCGTGGTCCGGGCCGTGCAGGCGCAGGCCGAGCAGGCCACGCAATTTGTCAGCATCCGCAATTTTCCGGCGTTGCATTTGGCCGAGCGCGTCACGGAGCTTGTCGGATGGGTCGAAAGGGTCCGGTTTGCGCTCTCGGGTGCGGAAGCCGTCATGTTCGCGTTGCGCCTGGCGCGTGCCGCGACCGGGCGGGACAAGATCGTCAAGTTCGAGGGGGCCTATCACGGCAATTCGGACTATGCGCTCTGGGGCATGGCGTCGCGCACAGCGGTGCCTTATGCGGCTACTGCCCCCGATTCGGCGGGCATACCGGGCGCGATCGGAGAACTCGTCCTGGTGGCGCCATATAACGATCCCGAAGCGGCGGCTTCGATCGTCAACCGGGAGTGGCGCGATATTGCGGCCGTCATCGTCGAGCCGGTTCAGCGCTACTACGCGGCCGAGCCCGGCTTCCTCGAAACGCTGCGCCGCGTGTGCGACGCGCGCGGCATCGTGCTGATCTACGACGAAGTGGTGACCGGATTCCGCCACGCCCTGGGCGGCGCGGCCGAGTTGACGGGCATCGAACCGGACCTTTCGGTTTTTGGCAAGGCGCTCGGCGGCGGACTGCCGGTCAGCGCCGTCGCCGGCAGGGAAGAGGTAATGTCCCACGGCGACCCGAACCGGGGCGGCCCGGAAGACGGCTACTGCTATGTGACCTCGTCCCAGGCCGGCAACCCGCTCGGCTGTGCGGCTGCGCTGGCGACCCTGAACGAACTGTCGCGGCCCGGGGTCATGCAGGCGTTTCACCGTTCCGCCGAGGAGCTGAAGGCCGGGCTCCGCGACATTGTCGAGCGGCGCGGTGCCACGGCAGCACAGGTCGTCGGCTCCGGACCGCTTTGGGATATCGTGTTTGCCGACGGGCCGATCCGGGATCATCGCGCGGCGGTACGCGCCGACAGCGCCCGGCACCGGCGGTTTCATCTCGGCCTGGTCGAACAGGGCGTGATGGTGCGGATCGGCGGACGAAGCTATTTCTCGACCGCCCACCGCGAGCGGGAGGTCGAGTTCACGCTCCGGGCTGCCGACGCGGCCCTTCGGGCAGCAATGCGATGACAGCCGCAACGGCAGAGACTCCGGGCCGGGGCGGCTATCGCCTGGGCTTCGATGTCGGCGGCACGTTCACCGACTTCGTGCTGCTCGATTCCGGAGGCCGCGTAAAGGGTACAGCGAAGGTGCCGACGAATCCTGCGGATATCGCCCTCGGCGCCGCCGCCGGAATCCGGACACTCCTCGACCGGGAGAAAATCGAACCTGGCGCGATCGACTCGCTGATACATGCGACCACGCAGACGTCGAACACGTTGATCGAGCGAAGCGGGCCTTGCATCGCGCTGATCACGACCGAAGGCTTCCGCGACATCCTCGAATTCGGGCGGGAGGCGCGCTATGACCTTTACGACCTGACGGTCCGGCCGGTAGTGCCGCTGGTGCCGCGCCGTCTGAGGTTCGAGGTCGAAGAGCGGCTCAACGCCGACGGCTCCATCGAAACGCCGCTCGATACCGGACGGGTCCCGAAGCTTGCCGGCGAACTTGCGGATGCGGGCGTCGAGGCCGTCGCGGTCTGCCTGCTGCACGGTTACCGGAACGGCGTTCATGAAACGCGCGTCCGCGAAGTCCTGCGCGAGGCGGGTTTTAACGGCCCGATCGTGCTGTCGCACGAGACCTGCCCGGAAATCCGCGAATACGAAAGAGCCTCGACAACCGTCGCCAATACCTATCTGAGCCCCCGGGTTGCCGGCTATATCCGGCGCTTGGACGAGCTGTTGAAGCAGGGCGGCATCGGCGCGCCATGGCATCTCATCTCGTCCCACGGCGGGCGTTTGCGCGTGGAGGCGGCGGTCCGCCGCCCGGTCGAACTGCTGGAGTGCGGCGCGGCTGCCGGAGTCCTCGCCGCGGCCGGCATCGCCCGCCGGGTCGGCTGGCCGAAGGTGCTGGCTTTCGACATGGGCGGAACCACCGCCAAGGCCGCGATAGTCCTCGACGGCAAGCCGATCCTGACCCGCAGCTATGAAGTGGCGCGCAATGCGCGGCTCAAGAAGGGCAGCGGCATCCCGATCCAGGCCGCCGCCATCGACCTGATCGAGATCGGCGCGGGCGGTGGCAGCATTGCGCGGATCGACCGTCTCGGGCTGGTCGAGGTCGGACCGGACAGCGCCGGCAGCGATCCCGGCCCTGCCTGTTATGGCCGCGGCGGGCGTGCGCCGACCGTTTCCGACGCCTGCCTCATGCTCGGATACCTGAATCCGGACGGGCTCGTCGGCGGCGAGTATCCCCTGAACGCCCAAGCCGCGGCCGAGGCGATATCGGTGGCCATCGCGCGTCCCCAATCGGTCGATGTCGACACGGCGGCGGAGGCGATATTTCGCGTCGTCGTCGAGACCATGGCGAATGCGGCGCGCATCCACATTCTCGAACGCGGACTGGATCCGCGCGAATTCGCCATCGTCGTATGCGGTGGCGCCGGACCGATGCATGCCGCCGCGCTCGCCGGGCACCTCGGCGTGAAGGACGTCCTGATCATGCCGCGCGCCGGAGTCGGCGCCGCTGTCGGCCTGCTCGAGGCGCCGGCGATCGCCCGCGCGTCGCGGTCGCGTCTGGAAGCGCTTGACGATGTGCAGTGGGAGGAGGTCTGCGACCTGGTCGAGGACATGCGGGCCGAATTGCTCACGGATCTCGGGACTGGCGGTGCGCACCATCTGGCATTCAGCCTGTCCTGCGACATGCGCTACCGGGGCCAGGGACACGAAATCGATGTCCCGGTCCCCTGGCCGCTGCCGGCGGACGGGCGGCATGCCGCCCTGAACGGGGCCTTCAGCGAAGCCTACCGGAAGCTGTACGGCCGCACCAATCCCGGCGGCCGCCCCGAGGTGGTGATCTGGCGCCTGGAAGCGACGGGTCCGCGCCCCGATCTCGCCGTCCACACGGCCGAGTCTTCGCCTTCCGCAGGTTCGGCAGGCACGGTGCGCCGTGCGCGTTTCGCCGGCTGCCCGATGGACGTCCCGGTCCTGCAAAGAAGCGGGCTCGAACCCGAAATCCGGCTCGAAGGACCGGCCCTGGTCGAAGAACGCGAAACGACGACCGTGGTGCCGCCGGGCGCCGAATTCCGGGCGGACGGCATCGGAAATCTCAGAATCCGGATCGGAAGCGCCGGATGATGGACGCGCCGGCACGAACGGCGGTACCCGCGAGCGCGGGGGACGCAGGTCTCCGTCCGGGCGACATCGAGATCGTCTGGCGCCGGCTCATCTCCTTCATGGACGAGGCGATGACGACCATGATCCGGACGGCCTATTCGACGACCATCCGGGAAAGCCGCGACCTGACCGTCGTGCTGTTCGATCCGAGGGGCCGCGCCATCGCCGAATGCACTTCGGCGAATGCATCCTTTATCGGAACGCTGCCGCGCTCCATGCAGGCCTTTCTCAAGGCGCATCCCGCCGCGGAGTGGCGCGCCGGGGACTGCGTCATCACCAACGATCCCTGGATCGGCGCCGGCCATCTGCAGGACATCACCATGGCGTCGCCGGTCTTCCTGGGCAGCGACCTGTTCGGTTTTGCGCTGATCGCCGCCCACGGACCGGACATCGGCGGCGGCCTCTATTCGGCGCTGAGCCGCGAGGTGTTCGAGGAAGGTCTGCGCATTCCCATTTGCCACTATGCCCGAGCCGGCGTGCGCGATCCGCTGGTGCGCGATTTCATCGTGTCCAACGTGCGGGTGCCCGAAAAGGTGATCGGCGATCTCGAGGGCATGGCGGCCTGTGTGGAAAAGGCCGGACGCCAGGTCCGAGACCTTGCGCAATCCATGACGCCGGCCCGCTATCTGGCCTGTGCCGACGAGATCGTTCGCCGGTCGGAAGCCGCTATGCGCGCAGCGATCCGGGAAATCCCGAACGGCGTCTACCGCAGCGAACTGACGACAAGCGGCCTCGAAGAACCGCTTCGGATCGCCTGTACCGTGACGGTCGCCGACGACGCCATAGGCGTGGACTACAGCGGCACGACCGGCGCCCAGCGCTTCGGCATCAACGTGCCGCTCTGCTACACCTACGCCCACACGGTCTATCCGCTCAAATGCATCCTTGCGCCGGAGATTCCGAACAACCACGGCGCCCTGACGCCGCTCGCCGTGAGCGCACCCGAAGGATGCGTGCTCAATCCGGTATTTCCGGCGCCGGTTTCGGCGCGCCACCTGACCGGGCAGTTTCTCAGCGCGGCGGTTTTCCTGGCGCTGGCCGAGTGCATCCCCGACCGCATCATGGCGGAAAGCGGCGTGACCCGGCCGCAGCTGGTGTTCAGCGGCAAGACCCGCGAAGGCGAGCGCTTCGTCGAGCATATCTTCATGGTGAGCGGGCTTGGCGCGCGCTCGGTCGCCGACGGTCCCAACGCCCTGTGTTTCCCCGCCAATACGACCTGTACGCCGATTGAAATCATCGAGGCGCTGACGACATTGCGGATCGAATGCAAGGAATTGGTGCCGGATTCCGGCGGTACCGGGCAATGGCGCGGCGGCTGCGGCCAGCGCATGGCGGTGCGCAATGCGTCCGGTGAGCCGATCCAGTTGTCGGTCCTTGCGGAATTGACCCATCGCGGCGCGCGCGGACTGTTCGGCGGATTGGAAGGCCGGCCCGCGGTCATCACACTCGACGGCAAGTCCATCCCCGACAAGGCCTTGATCGATTTCCCGCCGCAATCGGTCCTGGTCGTGGAGTCCGCCGGCGGCGGCGGGTTCGGCGCGGCCGATCGCCGTGACGCCGCGGCAGCGGGCTGCGACCTCCGGGAAGGCTATGTGAGCACTTGAGCCGGCCGCGTCGGCAAAGTTCGTTCGGGCGAGGTCAGCCCGGTTTCGCCTCGGCCGGGAGGTTGGCCTTCAGATGAGCCTTGATCCGCCCGATATGTCTTTCCGCAATGTCGTGCGCCTTGCTGGAATCGCGGGCATCGATGGCGGCCAGCAGCTCGCCATGATCTTCGAGCGACTTTTCCGTTTCGCCGGGCAGCAGGATGTCCGCAACCGGATAGAGTGCCAGGTCGACGCGGAGCGAGCGGTAAATCGAGTTCAGCTTGGGATTGCCGGCAGTGGCGTAGATCAGGTTGTGAAATTCCTGGCCCAACGCATGAAAGGCGGAATCGTCGCCTTGCCGGAAAGCGGCGAGCTGGGCCTCGTGAACCCTCTTCAACTCTTCGATATCCGCTGCGTCGGCCTTTTCCGCCGCCAGCCCCGCCGCCAGCCCGTCGAGCGCGACGCGAACCGTTAACAGTTCCTCCATTTCCTCGACGGTAACGGATTTCACGAATGCGCCGCGGCGCGGCTGAATCTGCAACAAGCCGCGCGTTTCGAGCGTGTAGAACGCCTCGCGCAGCGGGGTCCGGCTGACACCGAGCCGCTCCGCAAGCTCGACCTCGCGCAGCCGCTGTCCCGGCGGATAGCGGCCTTCGAGGATGGCGCGCTCCAGAAGATTGGCGATTCTCGCCGAGACCGGCAGGTTCAGATCGTCGACGAAATCTTTGTCGAGACCCGGATTCCGTTTGTTTGGTGTTGCCATCGGTCATCGTCCGTTGCTGCTGCGAATACTGCCCGCGTTCTGCCGCCGGCGGCAATCCCGCCGCCGCGGAACAGGCAGCATCCGCAAATTGAATTTTGTACACAATCCCGTGTTGACAGGGAATAGGACGCCTGCCCATACTCGATTTTTCCAAGCTGATCCTGCCGCCTGGCGCGGTGACGCCGCCGCTGGCAGGCCTTCGTTCGATACGGCCGAGCATTGCCAGGGCACTCGGCTTTGCCGAGTGGGAGGGAGCGTCGTCATGATTTCGAACGGATGCCTGAAGGGTATGCGCAAAGGTGCAGCCGCGGTGCTTGCCGCCGGAGCGATACTGGGCCTTTCCGCCACGCCCTCTGCGGTCAGCGCTGGCGACGGCCCGGGTGGTTTCCCGAAACGCCAGATCACGATCATCGTCTGCTTCGGGGCGGGCGGCGGCAGCGACCAGATGGCCCGCGCCATGGGCGCAGCGGCCAAGAAGGTGCTCGGCGTTCCGGTCGTGGTGACCAACAAGAAGGGCGCCGGCGGCCTCGGCTGCCTGCCCGATTTCCTCGGCGCGCCGGCGGATGGTTACACGATCCTGCAGCATACCGACAATCTGGTGACGCTCTATGCGTCGAAGAAGAGCAACCTGAACCCGGCGACCGACATCAAGCCGCTGCTGATCGCCAACGTCGTGGCCAGCCAGGTCTTCATCAACCCGAAGGACAAGCGCTTCCTGACCGACGGCAAGCCGGATTTCGACAAGGTGCTGAAGTACGCCAAGGCCAATCCGGGCAAGTTGACAGTGGCGAACTACGGCACGTCGGAGAATCTCGAAGGCGTGACCATGGGCAAGCTGGAGAAATTCTTCGGCATCAAGACCAAGATCGTCGCCTTCGACAAGCCGGCCGAACGCTATGGTTCGGTGATCGGCGGACGCATCGACGTGCTGTTCGAGCAGATCAGCGACGTCCGCTCCCTGGTCCAGAGTGGTGACCTGGCGCCGGTGCTCTCGATCTGGCCGAAGCGGTTCAAGGTCTACCCGGACACCAAGGCGACCGGGCAAGACTACGGCATGAAATGGGTCCCGACCGTCAAGTGGCGGGCATTGTTCATCCGCAAGGACACGCCCAAGCCGATCGCCGATTTCCTTGAAGCGGCGATGAAAAAGGCCTGGGCGACCGAGAGCCATCAGGCCTGGCTGAAGAAGAAGGGCATGCACCTGCTGAATTCCTACCGGAGCAGCGCCGAGACAACGAAAATCGCGGCCGACGAAATCAAGACCTATTCGGAAGCCTATCGCGAACTCGGTTTGCCGAGCCGGTAGCCGCTTGTTGGCCCGCCGTTCGTGTTCGGAGTGGGCCGGACGCCTGCGCGGCTCACCGAGCGAACGGTAAACCATGGGAGCGCGCGCCGCCGAAGGCCTGATCTGGCTCGCCTTCGCGGCGCTCGCTTTTTTTCTGACTTACGAATTCGACCAGCCGTTGCGCGGCTACGACCTCGGCGCGACGACCTGGCCCCGGGCGATCATCCTGATGATCGGGCTCGGCGCGGTCGGACTGCTGGTCTCCGGGCTGCTGAATCCCGGCGCAGAAGCGGACCGGAGCGCCGACCTCGACAGTTCGTTCGACGCTGAGAGCAAGGCGTCGCCGCCGGCCGCCTCGACCGCCGAATTCTGGCGGCAGGCGCTGGAACCGAAGCGGTTGCTCAGCTTCGGCCTGCCGCTCGTTTATGTCGCCGCCATGCACCGGTTCGGCTTCCTCTTCGTCTCGCCGGTCTTCCTGCTCGCCTACATGTACCTGTTCGGCTATCGCAAGTGGCGGGTCCTGATCGCCGTCAATCTCGCCATCTACGCGCTTGTCCTGCTGGTCTTCGTGCGCCTGCTCTACACCCATTTCCCGCCCGGCCTCGGGGTCTTTCACAGCCTCACCGGCCGGTTCGTGGATCTCATCCAATAGGCGGAACGGCGGGCAGTGGAGAACTTTCTTCTCGGAACCTATCAACTCGTCAGCGATCCGAACGCGCTGCTTCTCTTTGCTGCCGCGCTGATCGCCGGGCTCGTCTTCGGCTCGGTGCCGGGCCTCAGTTCCATGACGCTGGCGGCAATTTTCCTGCCGTTTTCCGTTTTCCTGCCGTCGGAACACGCGATCCTGTTCTACGGCGTTATCTACGTTTCCGGGGTCTATGGCGGGGCGACGACGGCAATCCTGTTCAATATTCCGGGATCGGTGGAAAACACGCCGACCACCTTTGACGGCCATCCGATGGTCAAGAAGGGGCAGGCCGGACGGGCCGTCGGACTGGCCATTACCGCCTCGGCGGTCGGCGGCACGCTGTCCTGCATCGTTATGATGATCGGCACGGCGCCGATAGCCCGCTGGGCGATCTCCGCCATCAGCCCGATTGAGAAATTCGCCATTGTCTTCTTTGCGCTGGCCGTGGTTGCGGGCATCGGCCGGGGTTCTTTCTGGAAGCGCTGGCTTTCGCTGTTCTTCGGCCTGTGGATCGGAACCATCGGCACCGATCCGGTGGGCGGCCTCGGCCGATTCGCCTTCGGCGACTATTACGTGATGACCGGGATCAATTTTACGGTGCTGATCGTTGGCTTCTTCGCGGTGTCCGAAGTGTTCGTACAGGGCGAAAGGCTGGTGAGGGGCACCTACAAGGCGCCCAAGGTCTCGGTCGACTTCCCGCGTTTCGCCGAGTTCTGGCGCCTGAAAATCGCCATTCTGCGCTCGTCGGTCATCGGTTTCGCCTGCGGCGTGCTGCCCGGCGTCGGCGCGGCGCTGGCATCGTTCTTGTCCTACAGCGAGGCGGTGCGCTGGTCGAAGCACCCGGAACGCTTCGGCACCGGCGAGCCCGAGGGCATCGTCGCCGCGGAAACGGCGAACAACTCGGCGACCGGCGGGGCGATGGTGCCGCTGCTGGCGCTCGGCCTGCCCGGCGGCGGTTTCACGGCGATCATGATCGGCGTGCTCACGCTGCACGACCTGACGCCCGGCCCGCTGGTGATGATTCAGCACAAGCCGCTGGTCTGGATTCTGTTCTGCGGCATGTTCTGGGCCAGTATCGCGATTCTGGCGCTGGGCCTGATCGAGACCCGCATGATCGTCAACCTGCTGCGCATTCCCTTCTCGATTCTCGGCCCCGCGATCATCTTCTTCTCGGCCATCGGCGCCTTCTCGCTGCGCAACAACATCCTCGACGTCTGGACGATCTTCGTCGCGGGTATCCTGGGCTACGTCCTGCGGCGCTACGGCTATTCGCTGCCTGCCATCGTGATGGGGGTCATACTCGGGCAGATCGGCGAGGAGGCCTTCTACCAATCGATGGTGATGATGGACTACCGGCTGTTTGGCTTCTTCGACTTTCCGACTGCCGCCGTCTTCCTCGTGCTGGGCGTGGCGACAATAATCGCGCATCTGGTCCGGATCGTGCGCAGCCGCCGTTCGGGCAGGACCTGACGCGCGCAGTACACACGGTCGCCGAACACCGCGCCTTGTCCGGTTTCGCGGCGAAAAGCCGGCAAGATGCGGACAAAGGATTTCAGACAACGGAATGAATCCGGATACGATACGGCTGGGCAAATAGCAGCGCCCGACCGACAAAATCATTCCCTCAATTTTTTCTGTCTATTACCAACAGGTATTGAACATCGCCACGCAGACGACGCTGAACAATCGATGACCGTCCATTTCATCGGCGCAGGACCCGGCGCGCCGGACCTGATTACGGTCCGGGGCCGTGAACTGTTGGGCCGCTGCCCGGTGTGCCTCTATGCCGGCTCGCTGGTTCACCGCGATATTCTTTCGCATTGCCCGCCGGATGCGAAAGTCGTCGATACCGCGCCCATGAGCCTCGACGAAATCATTGCTGAAATCCGCACCGCCCACACCGCCGGGAAGGATGTCGCGCGGTTGCATTCCGGCGATCTTTCGGTCTGGAGCGCGGTCGGCGAACAGTTCCGACGGCTCGACCGGCTTGGCATTCCCTATACGATGACGCCGGGCGTTCCGGCGTTCGCCGCCTCGGCCGCCGCGCTGCGGCGGGAATTGACCCTGCCCGGCATCGGCCAGTCGCTGGTTCTGACCCGGACCACCGGCCGGGCCACGAAAATGCCGGAACGCGAAACCCTGGAAACCTTCGCGGCGTCCGGCGCGACGCTCGCGATCCACCTCTCGGTCCATGTGCTGGATCGGATCGTGTCTGCGCTGCTGCCGCATTACGGGCCGGATTGCCCGGCTGCCATCGTGTGCCGGGCCAGCTGGCCAGACGAAGCGGTGCTGCGCGGCACGCTGGGTACGATCGAGACGCTGGCCGCCGAACAGCCGATGGAGCGGACGGCGACAATCCTTGTCGGGCCGGTTCTCGCGGCGGAAGATTTCAGCGAAAGCGCGCTCTACGACCCCGAATACCGCCGCCGCTTCCGGGGAGGACCGGCCGGATGCGGCTGACGCGCCGAATTTCCTACGAGATTGCTGTCGCGGTCGAAGATCAGCACGTCGATCCTGATGTCCGCTCCGGCGACCACGGCCCCGGCTTCACGCTGGGCCGCAGCGGCAATCGCATCTCCGAGCGCCAGCCCTTCGGTCCCGGCAATCCGGAAGGCGAGCGCCGTCGTGTTGGCTTCGGCGATCGCGGCGACCGCCTCGTCGCTCGCCCCGACCTCGCCGGCGACCCGGGCAAGCGCAGCCCGGTCGACCGCGCCCTTGCCCGAATGCAGGTCGAGCATTCCCTGGGCCAGCTTGGTCATCTTCGCGACACCGCCGGCGATGGTGACCCGGGGCACGGGATGCTTGCGCAGGTGTTTCAGCATGCCGCCGACGAAATCGCCCATATCGATCAGCGCACCTTCCGGCAGTCCGTAATGGCGCTGGACCGCCGCCTCGGAGGTCGCGCCGGTGGCGCCGGCGATGTGGGTCAGGCCGGTCGCCCGGGCCACGTCGATGCCGCTGTAGATCGAGTGGATCCATGCGGCGCAGGAGTAGGGAACGACGATCCCTGTCGTGCCGAGGATCGACAGGCCGCCAACAATCCCGAGACGCCCGTTCATCGTCTTCTCGGCCAGCTTCTCGCCGCCGGGTATCGAAATCTCGACCTCGACATCGCGGGAACCGCCGTGCCTGTCGGCGACTTCGGCAATCGCGCCGGCAATCATTTGCCGGGGCACCGGGTTGATCGCCGGTTCGCCCGGCCCGACCGGGAGACCCGGCTTGGTCACCGTGCCGACGCCCGGACCGGCGCGGAACCGCAGGCCGCCATCCGACTTGCGAACGGTGGCTTCGACCAGCGCGCCATGGGTCACGTCCGGATCGTCGCCGGCGTCCTTGACGATTGCCGCCGTCGCCGAATCCGCCGTCACCTCCTGCCGCGCCAGCGCAAAGGCCACCCGTTCGCCGCGCGGCAGGGCGATGGTCGCCGGATCCTCGAATGTGCCGGTGAGCAGGGCGGTATAGGCCGATTTGGCGGCAGCGGTGGCGCAGGCGCCGGTGGTCCAGCCGCGCTTGAGCGGTCGGTCGGGTTTCATGGCGAAAGACATAAGCGCCGGCCGCGCGGCTGTCATCAGGGGCAGGACGGTCGATGATCGGCGCCAGGCTGGAGGGCATGCTGGACGGCGGCCCGGTCTTCGAGCCCGGCTCGGTCTGGCTGGTCGGCGCCGGCCCGGGCGATCCCGGCTATCTGACCGTCAACGCGATCCGCGCGCTGCAGCAGGCGGATACCGTCCTGCACGACGCGCTGATCGACGACCGGATACTCGATCTCGCACGGCCGGAAGCGCAAAGGATCTTCTCGGGCAAGCGGGCGGGGATCCATTCCATCGACCAGGCCGCCCTGTGCGCCCGGATGGTCGACCTCGCCCGGTCCGGTCAGCGCGTGCTGCGCCTCAAGGGCGGCGATCCGATGGTCTTCGGCCGGGGCGGCGAGGAAATGCTGCGCCTCGCCGAGGCCGAAATTCCCTTCCGCATCATCCCCGGCGTCACGGCCGGCCTGGCGGCGATGGCGGTGGCGTCGATCCCGGCGACACTGCGCGACGTCAACCGCGCCGTGGTGTTCGCGACCGGCCATGCTGCGCCGGACACCGATGAGACCGACTGGGCGGCGCTCGCCGCGCTGGGCCAGCCGCTGGTCCTCTATATGGCGCTGCGCCGGATCGACGGGATCGCCCGCGAACTGATCGCTGGCGGCCTGCCGCCGGCAACGCCGCTTGCCGTGATCTCGTCGGCCACCCGGCCGGACGAGGACATCCTGATCTCCAGCCTGGGCGCCGTTGCAGAAGACCGGCAGCGCCGCAACATCGAACCGCCCGCCATCGTCGTTGTCGGAGATATCGTGAAGACCCGCGAACGGCTGCTGCGGGTTGCGCCGGCCTTTGCCGGAGCCCTCGCTTGACCGCCAGGGCAATCCTTGTCGGCGCGCCGCGGTCCGGGGCCGGAAAGACGACACTCACCGTCGGCCTCATCGCGGCGCTGAACGCACGTGGACGGCGGGTGCGCGCGCTGAAATGCGGGCCGGATTATATCGACGCGGCGTTTCACAGCGCGGCAAGCGGAGCCGGGTGCGCCAACATCGACAGCTGGGCCATGTCGCCCGGCCATATGGCCGCGATCCTCGAGTCGGCCGGCGAGCCGGACGGCCTGGTCGTCGTCGAATCGGCCATGGGCCTGTTCGACGGGATCGCCGGGCAGGCGGGGCGCTCCGGGGCTGCGGCCGATATTGCGGTCCGTTTCGGAATTCCGGTCGTTCTGGCGGTCGACATTGCCGGCCAGGCCCAGTCTGCCGGCGCCGTCGCCAAGGGCTTCGCCGAATTCGATCCGCGACTCGAAATCGGCGGCGTCATCCTGAACGGGGTCGCCAGCGAACGGCATCTGCGCACCGCAACCGAAGGCCTGACCGCTGCCGGTATGGCGCGGCTCGGATGGCTGCCGCGGCGCCGGAAATTCGCCTTTCAGGACCGGCATCTCGGCCTTGTGCAGGCACGCGAGCGGCACGATCTGGACAAGGAGATCGCCGCCCTTGCCGATCAGATCGCCGCGACCGTCGATCTCGACCGGATCGAGGCGATGGCCCGGCCGGTCCGGGAGATCGGCGACGCCGATGCCGGGCAGGCCGCGACCTGTGCGCCCGATCCGCCGGGCCAGCGCATCGCCTTTGCCGACGACGACGCCTTCTCCTTCGTCTATCCGCACATGACGGAAGCGTGGCGCCGGCAGGGTGCGGAAATCGAACGCTTCTCGCCGCTTGCTGACGAGCCGCCGCCGGAGGGATGCGACTCCTGCTGGCTGCCCGGCGGTTATCCCGAGCTGCACGCCGGGCGGATCGCTGCGGCCGGCAGATTTCTCGCCGGCCTCGCGGCCTTCTCCGAAACCCGCCCGGTGCATGGCGAATGCGGCGGATACATGGTTCTCGGACAGACCCTCGAAGACTCCGACGGTGCGGTGCACACCATGGCGGGACTGCTCGGCCACCGCACGAGCTTCAGGGACCGGAAGCTGCATCTGGGCTACCGGCGGGCCGTGACGACGCAGGACTGTGTTCTGGGACACGCCGGCACGGCGGTTCGCGGCCATGAATTTCATTATGCGACGATCCGGGACGACACGGCGGACGACGCCTTTCTCACGGTGTTCGATGGCGAGGGACGGGCGCTGGGTGCCGGCGGCGGCCGCCGGGGCAACACGACAGGAACCTTTTTTCACGCCATCGCGCGGGAATCCTGAGCAAGCCGGACGAAAATGAGCTGCATTACGAAGCGCGAAAATCCGGCGCCCGGCAGAAAGATCGCGCTGCTCGATGGCGGCGTCGGACAGGAACTGCACCGGCGCAGCAGTCTTCCGTCCGGTCCCTTGTGGTCGACGCAGGTCATGATCGATGAACCTGAGCTGGTGGAGACCGTGCATCTCGAATTCATCGAAGCCGGCGCGCGGATCCTCACGGTGAACAGCTATTCCGCGACGCCGCACCGGCTCGCGCGCACCGGCCGGTCCGGGAGTTTCGAGACGTTGCAGGACGCCGCCCTCCGCGCCGCGCAGGCAGCACGCGACCGCAGCGGGCGCAACGTCCTGATCGCCGGATGCCTGCCGCCGCTGGCGGCATCCTACCGGCCGGATCTGACTCTGCCCGAAAACCTCTGCCTGGCGGACTACCGCAGGATCGTCGCGGCCCAGGCGGACCGGGTCGACCTGTTCCTGTGCGAGACCCTGGCCACTGTCAGGGAAGCGCGCATCGCCACGCTGGCGGCGTGCGAAAGCGGCCGGACGGTGTGGACCGCGCTCACGGTGGACGATGCGGACGGGACGGTGCTGCGGTCGGGGGAGCCGGTCGCAGACGGCGCCTTCGCGGCGCTCGACGCCGGGGCGTCTGCGATATTGATCAACTGCTCCATCCCGGAGGCCGTCTCCCGGGCATTGCCGGCACTGGCGGACATAGGCGCGCCGCTCGGGGCTTATGCCAACGGGTTCGTGTCGGTGGAGGCGCTTGAGCCGGGCGGGCCGTTCGACGTGCTGGAGGCGCGGGACGACCTGGGCCCGGAGGCCTATGCGCTGTACGCGCTCGACTGGGCAGCAGCGGGGGCGACGATCCTCGGCGGCTGCTGCGAAATCGGGCCGGCCCATATCGCGGAACTGGGCCGCCGGCTTCGCCTCGAAGGTTACGAAGTCACCGCCGAACCCGAATACGGTACTCCGGCCGGCAACGGGTAAGCCGGCAGGTCGTTCCTGCGCAGAAGCGGGCGGCGGTCAGGGCTGACGCATGGCGCCTTCCGGATCGGAATAGGCGATCGCTTCGATCTCGATCAGGAATTCCTCCTTCACCAACCGGTCGACGATCAGCAGTGTATTCGGCGGATACAGGCTTCCGCCGAAGAGCGCCGGAAACAGTTCGGCGCGGATCTCCATAAACCGCTCGATATCCTGTGCATGGACCAGGTAGGTCGTGAATTTGACGATATGGTTGAAACCGAGGCCGGTGCCTTCGAGGACCGCGCCCAGATTTTCGAGCACCTGGCGCATCTGGGCGTCGAAATCGTTCTTGCCGACCACGCTGCCGTTGCGCCCGACCGATAGCTGGCCGGCGATGTGCAGCGTGCCGCCCGCGGGCACGGCGGTGGCGTGAGAGTAGAGGCCCTGGGCCGGGCAGGTGTTCGGCGGATTCAGGTAAGCGATGGATTCGGCCGGCATCGTCGTTTCTTTCAAGACAGGAGAATCTTCGCCCACATTAGTCCGGAGCGCTGGGGAACTCGATCCCGAATCCGCCGGTCCGGCTATGCCGTGAACGGAAATGCGTCCGGACCTCGAATATGATAGGAGAAGTCGATGTCGAACCGCAGCTTGACACGCCGAACCGTAACGGCCGGGCTCGCGGCCGGCGCGGCCGCAGCGCTGTTGCCGCCCGGCGCCCGTTCGGCGACTCTCGGATACAAATTTAGGGGGCCGGCGGCCGATCGCGGCCTCGGTCTCGCGCCGCCTGCGGCATGCACGCCCGGTACGGTCGGGCGGACTGCGGGGCCGTTTTACACGCCGTCGACGCCGCGGCGCACCAGGCTGCTTGAGCCGGACTCCGGCGGAGAACCGCTGGTCCTTCAGGGGCTCGTACTGATGTCCGACTGCCGCCCCGTGCCCGGCGCGGTTGTCGACCTGTGGCATTGCGACGAGCGCGGCCGGTACGACAACAGCGGTTTCCGCTATCGCGGCCATCAGTTTACCGACGCCGCCGGCGCGTTCCGGTTCAAGACCGTCCGGCCCGGCCACTACACCGGGCGGACGCCGCATTTTCACGTCAAGGTGCAGGGCGAGAAGACGCGCCTGCTGACCACCCAGCTCTATTTTCCAGACCTGCGGGAGGCCAACAGCCGGGATTTCATCTATCGCGACGAACTGTTGCTGCGCCTCGACAGGGTCGGCGGACACTGGCGGGCGCGATTCGATTTCGTGCTGGCCCCGGCCTGACGCGTCGATTGCGGGAGCGCCCGGCGCCGGGCAAAGGAGACGAAAAAAGTGGCCGAGGCCCGAACGCTGCGGAACGCCGAACCGAACTGCCTGATCGTCTCCTGCCATCCGCTGAAGGACAGCCTGTGCCATCACCTTGTCGGCCGGGTCGAAGCCGGCCTCGCGGCGAACGGCGTGTCCTATGAGCACCTGGATCTCTACGGATGCGGCTTCGAGGCCGCGCTCACCGCCGCCGAGCGGGCGAGCTATTTCAGCCAATTCGACGATAGCGCTGTCGGCGGGGAAACCGCCCGGCTGAAACGTGCGGAGACGCTGATCCTCGTCTTTCCGACCTGGTGGTTCGGGATGCCCGCGCTGCTCAAGGGCTGGTTCGACCGGGTGTGGGCGCCCGGCGTCGCCTTCGACAGTGTAGCCGAGACGGGCGCCATCACGCCGGCGCTGGGCAACCTCAAATCCTGCCTGGCGATCACGACGATGACGTCACCGTGGAAAATCGACCGCCTGTTCCTGCGGCAGCCGGTCAAGCGAGTCCTGAAGGGGGCGATCCTCAAGGCTTGCGCGCCGCAGGCGGCCTTCGAGATGTTGAGCCTTTACGGCGTGGCGGCGCTCGACGAGGCGCGCCTCAAGGCGTTCTGCCGGAAAATTGACCGGGCGGTTGCGCAAATCCGCTGAGTGCGTGCGGGCGCGCCGGTCTCAGCCGTTTGTGCGGCCCCGACCCTCGATTTCGGCGTGCATCGCCTTGACCGTGTCGCTCGCTGTGGTCTCAAACAGTGCCGGGATGAGGGCATGGACGAAAGCGGCGGCGCCGGCGCAGAACAACCGGGCGCCGAAGCGCATCGCAAACGCCATATGTTCCGGGTAGGTCTCGCCGACGCTGGCCGGATGATCGCGGAATGCGCTCAGCAACGATCGCGCCGGGATGCTCGCTTCCTGCTGGCGCATGTTTCTGGCTCCGCTCGTCGGGCCGCACGCGGCCGATCATTCTTCCTTCAGTGTAACAGGCGCACCCGGAGCAGATGTCCCAAGTTTCTTGGATTTTTCCCGAATGTTGGGATATCATCCCAAGATGAGCCATGAATTGGATGAAGCTGACCTGAGAATTCTGCGTTGTCTGCAACAGGACGCGTCGGTCAGTATGGATGAACTGGCCGCCAGGACGAACCTGTCGCGCAACGCCTGCTGGCGGCGCGTCAAGCAGCTGGAGGAGCGGCGGATCATCCGCGGGCGCGTCGCGCTGATCGACCCGGACGCGGTCGGTCTCGGCCTGTCGGTCTTCGTCATCATCCGCACCAGCGCCCATGAAGAGGGCTGGCTCGCCAAGTTCGAGGAAGCGGTTCGGACGCTGCCGGAGATCCAGGGCGCCCACCGGATGACCGGCGATATCGATTATGTGCTCCGGCTGCGGGTCGCGGACGTCACGGGCTATGACCGGTTCTACAAGCGCCTGATCGCGAAGGTCCCGATCTCGGACATTTCGGCCAGTTTCGTCATGGAGGACATCAAGGAGACGACGGCACTGCCGATCTAGTTCCGCGTCGTCCGAATGAGACGGATCGTGCCCAGGACGATGCAGGTCGCCGCCGTCACGACGATCCCGGCGAACGACGGGACGGCGAAGACGAGATGCGACCACTCCATGTTGGTGGTGCGTTCCCCGGCTTCGTGCAGCTCCAGCCCGTGCCCGAGGACTGGCCAGGCGAGCACGGCGAAGAACAGGCCGGCCACGATCAGCCAGACGGCGTCCAGGCGGGCATTCGTGCGGTCGGACAGACGGGTCGTGAACAGGTCGACCGAGATATGCCCGTCTTTCACGAAGGTGTGGGAGAAGGCGAAATAGGCCATTAGCACCATGGTGAGCGTCGATATCTCGATGACGCCGACAAGGTAGAACAGCTTCAGGTTCCGGCCGGCAATATCCAGCACGGTAAGGGTCATCAGGCCGACGATCGCGACGCCGGCGAGCGCCGCCATTCCGGCCAGCAGCAGCCGCGGCCCGCGCCTCATTGGAAAAACACTCCCGGCAGCCACAAGACGATGATCGGAAAGGCGACGATCAGGAGCAGGCGCAACGTATCGGCGACCAGATAGGGGGCGATGCCCTTGAACGCCTGCGCCGCCGATACCTGCGGCAGCTGTTTCGCCAGCACGAATATGTTCATCCCGATCGGCGGCGTCACCGCGCCGAACTCCACGACCATCATGGTGACGATGCCGTACCACACCGGGTGGAAGCCCAGATCGCGCATGATCGGGAACAGCACCGGCGTGGTGACGAAGACGATGGCGATCACGTCGAGAAAGCAGCCGAGCACGATCAGCAGCAGAACGACGATCGCCAGGACCAGATATTTCGACAGGTCGAGGTTGCCGACGGTTTCCGAAAGGAACTGCGGAAAATGGGCGCCGGTGACGAAGAAGGAAAACAGCGATACGCCGATCACGACAAACAGGATCGCGGCGGTCAGCACGACGGTTTCGGAGACAGCGTCGACAAAGGCGCGCCAGCCGATCTTGCCGGACAGGATGCCGAGCAGCAGCGCGCCGGCCGCCCCGACAGACGCGCCCTCGGTCGGCGAGAACAGGCCGCCGAAAATACCGCCGAGCACCAGAAGAAAGATCGAGACGACGCCCCACACGCCGCCGAGGGCGCGCAAGCGGTCGATCCAGGCCATGCGTTCGCCGGCCGGTCCGTCCTGGGGCCTCGCCCACATCCAGACGACCGTGGTCAGCGAATAGAGCAGCACCGCCAGGATGCCCGGCAGGATGCCGGCGGCGAACAGCTTGCCGATCGACACTTCGGTCAGCAGCGCATAGATGATCATAGGGAGCGACGGCGGGATCAGGATGGCGACGGTTCCGGCCGTCGCGACCGATCCGGCCGCCAGCGGCCGGCTGTAGCCGTAGCGCAGCATTTCCGGCACCGCGAGCTTGCCCATCGCCGCGACCGTGGCGAGGCTGCTGCCGCTGACCGCGCCGAAGCCGCCGCAGGCGACGATGCTGGCGATGGCGAGGCCGCCCCTGCGATGGCCGACGAAAGCGTAGGCCGCCTTGTACAGCGACTCGGCGAACCCGGCCTTCACCGCCAGGATGCCCATGAAAATGAACAGCGGCAGGACCGAGAGCGTGAAGTTGCTCATCGCCTCGACCGGCGCTGAGCCGAGGGCGAACACCAGCGTGTCCCAGCCCAGCAATGCCCAGGTGCCGCCGATGCCGACGACGCCAAGCGCAAGGCCGATCGGCATCCGCAAGGCGATCAGGAGGAGCAGGATTGCCAGACCGGCAAGGCCGGCGGCGGGCGCCATGTCGATCGGCCGGGGTTAGGGCAGGGCCGGGTCGCTCCGGGCCGGACGGAGGCCCGTCCGGCCCGGCGTAGCGTCCATTTCTATTTCGCTTCTTCTTCGGCGATGGCCTTCTTCATCGCCGCCAGGATTTTCCGCGCCGGCAGGCCCTTCTTTTCCAGCCCGGCGACATAGGCTTCGCTGACGCCGGCCAGCCGCTTACGGAAGTCGGCCTGCAGCGCGGCGTCTGCCATGACCACCTTGTTCTGTTTCTTGGCGATGGCCAGTCCCTTGGCGTCGACCGGCGTCCAGCAGCTGGAGCTCCAGGCCGCCAGCTTCGGGCCGGTGAAGTCGGAATCGATCACCGTCTTCGCATCCGCCGGCAGGCCGTCGTAAGCCTTCTTGCTCATGCCCAGGAACATCGTCGCGCCGTTCAGCGTCACGCCGAGGCTGTAGTTCGTGACTTCGCCGATTTTCCACGACAGCATGCCCGACCACGGGAACAGCGCGCCGTCGATCACGCCCTTCGACAGGCTCTCGTAGATGCGCGGCGCGGGGAGTTGCGCCGGCACCGAACCCAGCGCCTTCAGCACCATCTGGTGCACGCGGCCGGCGCCCCGCAGGCGCAGGCCCTTCATGTCGTCGATCGTCTTGATCTCTTTGCGCAGGTGGATCTGGTAGAGCGCGGGAACGACGATGGCGAGCAGATGGATGTCCTTGAATTCGTTCTGCAAGTGCGCCTGCACGACCCTGGTGACCGCCCGCGCGCCGGCGACATTGTCTTTCATCAGGAAGGGCAGGGCCGCCAGGCTGGTCAGCGGAAACCGGCCCGGCGTGTAGGTCAGCACGCCCTGGGACATGTCGGTGACATTCTTGGCGAGCTGCTGATACTGGCGCAGCGGATGGGACAGCGCGGTGCCGGCGAAGAACCGGGTGAATTTGACCTTGCCGCCGGTGCGTTTCGTGATCGCCTCCATGATGGCGACAGGGCCGCACTGGTTGATCGGGTTGCGCTCCGGCGCCATCGAGGCGAATTTGAGCGTGACCGACTGGGCGGAGGACGCGCCGCACAAGGCGGCAAGCGCAACTCCCGCGAACGCGACAGACCTGGGCATTGTGGACATGAAGATTCCTTCCCTGAAGGCGACAGGCCTATCGCCGAGAACCAATCGCTGCTTCGGAACCGGAGCGAAAGAGCGAATGCCTGCCTGTGCCGTGAGGGATACTACGTGCGGCGTGTCCGGGCTTCAATCCGATACCGGCCGGGGGAGGCGGAGATGCGCTGAGCGAAAGGCGCCGCCAGCCGGGAAATACAGATGATCGAGCGCCCGAACTTCCTGTTTTTCATGACCGACCAGCAGCGGGCGGATCATCTGTCCTGCGCCGGCAACCCCCTGTTGCGCACGCCGCACATCGATTCGATCGCGGCGCGCGGCACGCGGTTCGACCGGTTCTATGTCGCGTCGCCGATCTGCATGCCGAACCGGGCAACGATCCTGACCGGCCGGATGCCGAGCCTGCACGGCGTGCGGATGAACGGCATCCCGCTCGGCCTCGACGCGACCTGCTTCACCCACCTGCTGAAGCGCGCCGGCTACCGGACAGCGCTGATGGGCAAGGCCCATTTGCAGAACTTCACCGGCCAGGAGAAGGCCTTTGCCACCGAATGGCCGGAGGGACTCAAAGCGCCGCCGCCGGATCTCAGTGAAGCGGACCGGGACCTGCGCAAGGGGCCCGCCTACGACCGCGAACTGCGTGCCGACGAATGCGACGATCCCGCGACCGACGAAGCCGAAGGAGACTTCTACGGCTTCGACAGCTTCCGGCTCTGCACCTGGCACGGCGACAGCGTGCGCGGCCACTATTCGCGCTGGCTGGAGCGGCGCCTCCCGGATTCCGACAGCTATCGCAGCCGGGAAAACCCGCTGCCCGATCCGCGATACGACGCGCCCCAATGCCGCCGGACGCGCATTCCGGAGGCGCTGTACCCGTCCAGTTACATCGCGGACATGACCGTGGACTATCTGGAGAAGCACGCGGCCGAGGGCGCCCGGGCGCCCTTCTTTGTCCAATGCTCGTTTCCCGATCCGCACCATCCCTTTACGCCGCCGGGAAGGTATTGGGACCTGTACAATCCGGCCGACATAGCGCTGCCGGAGAGTTTCTACCACCGGCCCCACGACCAGACGCCGGCGCTGGCGGCCATGCACCGGGAGTTCGAGACCGGCGTCGCCGACCGGCGCTGGGTGCTGCCCTACGCGGTCAACGAAGCCGAAGCGAAGCAGATCGTCGCCGTCACCTACGGCATGATCGCGCTGATCGACGACTGTATCGGCCGCGTGCTGGCGGCGCTCGAAGAATTCGGGCTCGCGGCAAACACGGTCGTCGTCTTTACGAGCGACCATGGCGACTGGATGGGCGACCACGGCATCGTGCAGAAAGGGCCGCTGCACTATCAGAGCCTGATCCGTGTCCCGTTTCTCTGGTCCGATCCGGCCGCAAGGGACCGCCCGGTCTCGACCGATGCTCTGTGCAGCTCCCTGGACATTGCCCGGTCGATTCTGGCGCGGGCCGGCCTCGCACCGTTCAACGGCATGCAGGGCCAGGACCTCGCCGCCGTTCTGGCCGGCGGCGAATCGGAGCACGATTGCCTCGTCATCGAACAGCAAACGGCCCGGCCCTATATGGGCCTGACAAGCTCGGTCCGCGTCCGCACCTTCCAGGACCGGCGCTGGCGGATGACCCTGTGGGAAGGCCAGGACTTCGGCGAGTTGTACGATCTCGACAACGATCCCGGCGAGATCGCGAACCTGTGGGACGACGCCGGACACCGGGCCGTGCGCAAAGACCTCATGGAGCGCATGGCCTGGAAACTGTTCGAATTGCAGGATCGCTCGCCGCTCCAGACGGGCGAAGCCTGAACCGGATATTCGCGTCGGCGCGATGCAAGACATCGAGGAGACGACCGCCCTGCCGATCCTGGCTGCCTCTATTCCCGGCGGATCGCAAAAGACGCCTGAGCGGATTGGCGCCCAAGTGTGGAAGCCGACAGAGTAGCCTGCCGACGACGATCGGGCGGCGGCGGACAGCCCGGACGGCAGGCGACAAATTTGCGGGCGCGGGAAACCGCGAAAACGGAAACACTGCGCCAACCTGCGCGCCTGGTTAGCCCAGGCAGGAAACATCCGGGTGCCGAAAGGGCGGTGCCCACCATTCCGATACCCGTGACGGCTGGCTAATGCACCCAAATTCGGCATTTCGACAGGCTTCCCGCGACGCGAATCTGGCATTCGCAAGAGCGCGGTCGTTCGGCACGCTGGCCGTGGACGCAGGCGACGCTGCCGGGCCCTTGCTCAGCCATATACCCTTCCTGCTGGCCGCGGACGGTGGGGCCGTCCATGCCCATCTCGTGCGGTCGAACCCGATCGCACGCTGCCTGATGAAGGGAGAACGGCCGGCCGTCCTGGCGGTCAGCGGCCCCGATGGCTACGTTTCGCCCGACTGGTACGAAGCCGGCAACGACCTGGTCCCGACCTGGAACTATGTGGCCGTCCATCTGCGGGGCCGGCTGCGGCTTCGTCCGGAGGAGACCCTGCGCCCCCATCTGGAAGCGCTCGCGGCGCAATTCGAGCATCGGCTCCTGCCCAAGCCGCCTTGGCGGACATCGAAGGTGCCCGACCGGCACCTGCAGGCGATGATGCGCGCGATCCTGCCGATCGAACTGATCGTGGATTCTGTCGACGGAACCTGGAAGCTGAATCAGAACCGGACCGACGAAGCCCGGCTGAACGCGGCGCGCCATCTCGAAACGGGCGGCATCGGGGTGGAAACCGCCCGGCTCGCCGGGATGATGCGGAAGCCGCCGGAGCCGGCCTGAGTCATGCAGTTTTTCAATGCCTTCCGAAACCGGCGGCCGGAGCGACGCGGAACTTCCAATCTGCCGCGGAATGGCGCGGCGCGTTCCCGCCGGCCGCCGAAGTAAATTCCTGGGGAGCGCGTTCAGGCCGGCGCCGGCTCCGGGCTGCCCGCCGCCGCTTTCTCCGCCTCCAGCACCTGCTCGAAGGCCTTGAGGAAAACCGCGGGCTCCTGGGCGCCCGAAACGGCGTATTGCCGGTCGATGATGAAGCAGGGCACGCCCTGGATGCCCATCTGCCGGGCCATCCGGTCTTCCTGCCGGATGCGCTCGACATCCTCGTCGCTGTCCAGATAGGCGCGGGTCTCGTCCGCATCCATCCCGGCATCGGCGGCGAGTGCGACCAGGGTTTCGCGGTCGCCGATGTCCCGGCCTTCCATGAAACAGGCGCGGAACAGCCGCTCCACCACCGCATCCTGCAAGCCGGGCCGGCCCCCGGAGTCCTCTGCCGCGCGGCCGGCCCGGTCGATCAGCCGGTGCGAATCGAGGGTGTTGGGCTGGCGCGGCATGGCGGCGAAATCGAAGTCGAGGCCGGTCGATGCCCCAGCCTCGCGGATCGCGGAATAGATGTGCTCGGCCCGCTCGTCGCCGCCGAACTTGGCGGCCAGATAGGCCTTCCGGTCCATGCCTTCGGCCGGCATGTCGGGATTGAGCTGGAACGGCCGCCAGCCGACATACACGTCGAGGTCCGGCGGCCTGCGGGCGAGCGCCTCCTCGAAGCGCCGCTTGCCGACATAGCACCACGGGCAGACCGTGTCGGAGACGATATCGACGGTGATTTTCCGGCTCATGGCCGCTCCCTCGATTGTGCGGCCGGACCTGTGCCGGCCGGCTCTGGTCCCGGTCGCGTCGGTCCGACAATAGAGCCAGTCGGGCCAATGTCAAAACCGGAACCCGTCCGGAAAAGCGGGCGCCGGCCTTCGTCTCGGGCTATGCCGCTTGTGCCGCCACCACGAGCCGCTGCCCGAGCGCGTGAAGCGCCGCCTCGACCTGGCCGATATGCGATCGGTGATCGAGGTCGAGCAGACGACGAATCGACCCTTCCACGGTATCGAGTTTCCTCGCCAGGGCGGCATTGCCGACACCCTGCTCCCGCATCGCGCAATAGAGAGCGACCTTGGCCGCAACCAAGGCCGGCAGGGAAACCAGGGGACGACCCTTGGCTGGCGACGGAACGGGAATTTTGCGCCGCGCTTCGACATATCCGCCGAGCGCCGCGATGAGACAGTCCTCCGCTTCGGCCAACGCGTCCTGCATCGTCGCGCCTTCAGTCAAAGCCTCCGGAACGTCGGGGAAAGAAGCCAGGAATCCGCCCGATTCCTGCTCGTCCAGTTGGACGGGAAACGCCTGTAGCAAGGAATTCGCCGCCATTAGTCTAACTCTCGTCCAGCCGGATGGTCTCGATGCCGCCATTGCGGACCGCCAGGGCGAGCCGGCCGTGTTTCAGGGCGAGGGCATCCTCGCCGAACAGGGTGCGGCGCCAGCCGGAAAGCGCCGGGACGTCCGCCTCGTCGTCCACCGCGATCCGCTCCAGGTCGGCGGCCGACGCGACGAGTTTCTGGGCGACGCGGCCTTTCTCGCAGCGCTCTTTCAGCAGCACCTTGAGAAATTCGATGACCGGCGCGGCGCCGGCCGGCAGCTCTTCCCGGATCGCGGCGGGCTGCGGTTCGGGCGCCGGCCCGTTGCGGCCGCGCTCGACCGCCTTGAGGATCGCCTGGCCGGCCGGGCCTTCCGCCAGCCCTTTCGAGACGCCGCGCGTGCGCATGAGCGCCGCCACGGTCCGCGGCGCGTTGGCGGCGATGTCGATCAGGGTTTCGTCGCGGAACACCCGGTTGCGCGGGATATTCTTCTGCTGCGCGAAACTCTCGCGCCACGCCGCGACCTGTTTCAGGACGCCGAGATACCGGGGCTTGAGGGAGCGTGACTTGACCCGCTTCCAGGCATCTTCCGGCTCTGTAATGTAGGTGGCGGCGTCTTCGAGCGCCGCCATGTCCCCGGCGATCCAGTCTTCGCGCCCTGCCGAGCGGATGCGCTCCCGCAATTTCCGGTAGGCCGTACGCAGATGTGTTACGTCTGAAAGCGCATAGGAGAGCAGCTTCCCGGTCAGCGGCCGGGCGGCCCAGTCGGCGAAGCGGGCGCCCTTGTCGATCTGCGCCTTCGCCAGCTTGCGCACCAGCTGTTCGTAGCCGACCTGGTCGCCGAAGCCGCACACCATGGCGGCGATCTGAGTATCGTAGACCGGCGCGGGCGTCCTGCCGGTCAGATGCACGAAAATCTCGATATCCTGCCGGGCGGCGTGGAAGACTTTCACGACATCGGGATTCTGCATCAGGTCCCAGACCGGCGTAAGGTCCATGCCCGGCGCCAGGGGGTCGACGGCCGCCGCCTCGTCGTCGCCGGCCAGCTGGATCAGGCACAGGACGGGCCAATAGGTCTTTTCGCGGATGAACTCGGTATCGACGGTGACGAAGTCTTCGGCCGCCAGGCGGGCGCACAGCGCGGCGACCTGCGCCGGATCGGTGAGGAGGGTCATGGCCGGGATATACCGGATGGTGCGCCGCAGCGGAACGGCGCGCTTTGGCCTGCTGCTGGTCGGCTTCGCTGCCGCTGTCCTGGTTACGGGCGTCCTGCTTGCGGGTAGCGCGCAGGCGGGAGACTGGTCGCAGTTGATGCGGCCCTGGCCGGGCGGGGCGGGCCTCGAAGGCGTCGCCGGGCGGGACATCCGCTTCCCGACCACCAGCCCGTTCGCGCCGGACGATCTGGACGATGCCGAGCCTGCGAGCGGCGTCGGCACCCTCTACCTGCCGAAACCGGAGGCCGCCGGCCGCCTGCGCCGCCGCAGCGTGCCGCTGGTCGTTCTGCTGCACGGCTCCAGCGGCGTACGCTGGGCGCGTGAGCACACCTACGGCCGCCAGTTCGCCGCCATGGGGCTGGCCGCGGTCGCGGTCGACGTCTTCGCCGCGCGCAACGACGGCGGCGGCGGATTCGTGCGGCGGCTGATCAACGTCACCGAGACCATGATGCTGGCCGACGCCTTCGCCGCCCTGCGCTGGGTCGCCCGCAGGCATCCGGCGGTCGATCCGGGCCGGGCCTTCGTCATGGGCTTCTCCTATGGCGGCATGGCGGCGGCCTACGCGCTCGACCGCCGCGTCACCCGCAAGCTGGGCCGGGGCCTGCGCTTCGCCGGCCATATCGCCTTCTACGCGCCCTGCATCGCGCGCTTCGCCAGGCCGCGGACCACCGGCGCGCCGCTCCTGATGATGTACGGCACCGCCGACGAGTTGATCGATCCGGTGCGCTGCCGGGCCTATCTGGACGACATGAAGCGCGGCGGCAGCGCGGGCCGGCTGATCGCGATAAAGGACGCGCCGCACCAGTGGGACGGCGGCTGGTCCCGGTTCCGCATCGGCCGGCAGATGCACGGCTGCCGCCTGCGCGTCGAGCCCGACGGCGCGATCCGCGACCTCAACACCGGGCTGGTCATGGCCTCGCCGGTGCTGCGCATGACCATCCTCGGCCTGTGCGTCGGCGGCCCGCCCTACCTGATCGGCCGCGACGACCGCGCCCGGCGCATCTCGAACCGCGAAGTCGGCCGCTTCCTGCACGCGATCCTGACGGGAAACGAGCCGTTCGGGGAATAGGGCGGCATTGCTGCTGTCGCCGTAACCTGCGGCCGAGACACCCGTTCGGTAGCCTCCTCTCCGGTCGGCGGGCAGGCAGTTGCAGGTGTCATGAAATGTCATGATTCGTGATGACCGCCTCCTTCTTCGCCCTCTCCCGTCATTCCGACCGGAGCAGTCCGCAGGACTGCGGAGTGGAGGAATCCCGGCGCCGGAATCTCGGATGGTTCCACAGATCGAGCCGAGATCCGCTCGCCGGCGCTCGGTCGGGATGACGGGAAGGGGAACGGCCGGCGCTGCCCGCCGGATCGCTACGTTCATGTTTTGTTTTGATCGTTCATTTATCAAATTCCGCCTAACTTCTTGGAATTGCGCCGTTTTTCGGTTGATCGAAAATAAAATCAGACCGGTCTTTCTAGCGTGTTTTTTTTGCCGGGCTTCTGGCCAAAAGGCTGACGACAACGTATTTTGTTCATATAATGTTCCTTTGCGCGGCGTCAAGCCATTTTTTGGCCGCGTCCGGGGCGCCCGCTCCGGTTCCGTGACGCCAGGCTTCGACCTGCCTAGCAGCGAGCAGGGGCGTTCGCTACCCCTCCCACACCAGCGCCAGCACCCTGAGCGGCGAGCCGCTGCCCTGCTTGATCTTGAGCGGGGCGGTGAAGAGCACGCTGCCGGTCGGCGGCAGCAGGTCGAGGTTGGTCAGGCATTGCAGGCCATAGCGGCCGGCGCCGTGGATATAGTAGTGGCACGGGTAGGGCGGGCGCAGATGCATGGCCTGGCCGGCGTCGGTGCCGATGCACTCGCTGCCGAAGCCCATGACGTCGCGCTCCTCGACCAGGAAGCGCACGGCGTCGGTGTCCGGGCCCGGCGTGTGCTGCCCTTCGTCGTCGAAATTCTGGTAGGATTCCGGGTCCGGCCGCTTCGACCAGTCGGTGCGCATCAGCACCCAGGAGCGCGGCGGGATCCTGCCGTGCTCCTCCTCCCAGTTGCGCAGGAAATCGGCCGACAGCAGGTAGTCGGCGTTCTGCTCGACATGCTTCACGCAATCGACGACGCAGGCCGGCGCCACCATGTTCTCGACCGGCACGGTATCGGTGCTGTTGTTGGGCAGGTTGCGCCCGGAGACCCAGTGGATCGGCGCGTCGAAATGGGTGCCGGTATGCTCGCCGCAGGAGAAGTTGTTCCAGTAGGCGGCGAGCCCGCGGTCGTCGTAGCGCGACACCTCCTCGAGCCGGAACGGCCAGCACTGGCCCATTTCCGGCGGCAGTTCGATCTGCGGAAAATCCGGCGTCAGGGTCTGGGTCAGGTCGATCACGCGGATTTGCCGCTCGGCGATGCCGCGGACCATGTCCAGAAGCGGGTTGGCGGTCATGCTGCTTCCCTTTTCCTGCTACTCGCCATGGGCCAGCTCCCGTTCCAGCACCTTGGGATCGCGGCGCCAGCGTTCGTACCAGTCTTTCGCGACGTCGCCGGGATAGACGTCCTCCGCGCCGCCCTGCAAGGCGCCGACGACGGCGCGGGCGAGGGCCGCCGGCGTCACCTTGGGCGGGCGCAACTCCTGGTTCCATTCGACGTCGAGCGGCCCCGGATAGAGGTTGATCACCCGCACCCCGGACCGGTGCATCCCGGCGCGCATCGCCTGGGCGAGCGAATGGGCCGCCGCCTTCGAAGCGGAAAAGGTGCTCTGGTCCGGCTTGTTGGCGAGCGCAAAGATCGACAGGATGTTGACCCACGCCACCGCATTGGTCTCGGTATCGGCGCCGCGCGACATCATCACCGGGCCGAATTCCTGGGCCAGGCGCAGCAGGCCGAAATAGTTGATCTCCATCTCGGCGCGGGCGTTCTCCGTGCCGTAGCGCCCGCCGACGGTATAGGCCCGGTGCTGCTCGGCCGTGTTGACCAGGATATCGACCTTGGGGCCGATCTGGCCGGCGCAGCGCTTGACCGAATCCGGGTTGGTCACGTCCAGGTCGACCACCGTGACCTCCGGCAGCGCCTTGATCTCCTCGAAACCGGGAATCTTCTTCCACGGCGCGGCCTCGCCGACCCAGACCAGGTCCGACCCGGCCGCGATCATGGCCTTCACGACGGCCTGGCCGACCGGGCCCTTGCCGTCGGTCACGAAGACCTTGCGGAATTTCGGATCGCAGGTCAGTTCGCGCATCTGGGGATCGTCGCTCATATGGGGCGTATCCTTTTCCGGCAGGGCCAGCAGCACCGCCTGTCCGGACCGGTCCAGCATGGCGCGGATTCGGACCCGGGCCGGCGGTTCGGCGCAGTCGCCGTGGACGTGGACGATCAGGCTCGGCGCTTCCGAATCCGATTTTCCGGGCGGCCTGTCGCCGTCCAGCTTCACGATGCCGAGCCGCCAGGGCAGGCGTTCGCGGAAATAGTTCTCCATGGCGTGGCGCAGGGTGGTGTGCGCCACCAGCTCGCCGCGGCCGCTGTGGGGCGTCCAGTCCAGCCGGTCAGACAGGCATTCCCGGCAGGCCTCGCGCGGCGGATACTGGACGGCGCCGCAGTCCCGGCAGACCTGGAGTTCGAAGACGCCGCGCGCCGCGCCCGAGGTCAGGCCGAGCGAAATCCGGCTGCGCGGCGCCGGCGGCAGCATCGGCGCCCGTGTCCGCAGGACCGGGTTCTTGCGCTTCGGTTTGGTGAGCGGGGCGGCCACGGATTCAGTCTCCCGCCGCCAGGATCGCCGCCGCCGAGCAGACGCCGCGGTCATAGCTGATCATGCCGAAGCCGCCGACCAGGCCGATCTTCGCATCCGGCACCGGTTTGCCGAGCGCCTGGCCGGTGACCTGGCGGATCGCCTCGACCGTGCCGAGGAAGCCGCCCGCGCCGCCGGCCTGCCCGACCGAGAGCTGCCCGCCCGACGTGTTGATCGGGAAGCTGCCATCCACGGTCAGGCTGTGGCTGCGCACGAAGTCCGGCGCCTCGCCCTTGGCGCAAAAGCCCAGATCCTCGAACTGCAGCATGTTGATCACGGGATAGTCGTCGTAGGTCTCGAAGAAATCGATGTCGTCCGGGCTCACGCCGGCCATGCCGTACAGTTCGGCGCTGTCCATCGCCCAGCCGCCGCGAAACTGCACCGGATCGTCCGGGAAGGCGTTGTGCCGCTCGATGGTGCCGAGAATGCGGCCAAAGCTCAAGCCGAGGCCGCGCGCCTGTTCCTCGCGCATGACGAGATAGGCTTCGGCGCCGGCGCAGGGCATGACGCAGTCGAACAGATGCACCGGCTCGGCGATCGGCCGGGCGGTCATGTACTGCTCCAGGGTGAGCGGCACCTTGAACAGCGCATGGGGGTAGGCGAGGGCGTTCTCCCGCTGGGCGACGCACATCTTGCCGAAATCCTCGCGCCGTGCGCCGAAGGTCCGCATGTAATAGTCGGTAAGGAAGGCGAAACTGGCGTTCGGCCCTCCGGTTCCAACGGGATAGACGGCGTCCTTGCCGAACTGGCTGAAGTTCTCCAGGCCCTGGCGGAAGCTGTCGATATGGTTGGTGTCGCCGGCGACGCAGGCGACAATATCGGCGTCGCCGGCCTGGACCGCGCGCGCCGCCCGGCGCATCGCGACGACGCCGGTGACGCCGCCCATCGGGATGAAGTCGAGCCAGCGCGGCGTCAGCCCGTGATGCTGGACGATGCCCACGGCGGTATCCGGCGCCAGCGACATGCTGGTCGCGCACACGCCGTCGAACCGGTCCTTGGAGAGGCCGGAGTCGCGGACCAGCGCGGCGAGCGCCCGCCCGATCCACCAGTGCGCGCCCCGGGTCGAGAAGCGGACATAGGGGATCGAGACCGGCGTCGTGACAACGATCCCGTCATACGGCGCCCTGCGGCTTGCGGACCGGGTCATGGGCGAATCATGGGCGGATCATGAACGGCGCTTTCCAAGCCGAAAATGATTACTCCGAAATAAAGCGCCGCTGGAATCCCCCTCCCCTTGGGGGAGGGGCCAGGGGAGGGGTCGTCCGGCAGCGCGCCGATGCCGGTTCCGGCAAGGCTTCGGTCGCCGCTTACCCCTCCCCCTAACCCCCTCCCCCAAGGGGAGGGGGGACTGCCTTGCTTACTCTGGCGAAGCCCGTTCGCGGCCTTTCGCAGGGGAATCCTCTGAAAAGGGGAAAAAACGTTTCCGGCCGGTCCCTGCCGGACGGCGGAGTCGGGCGCCGGCGCGGCGGTTCCGGCATTCGCTGCCGACGAAAACAGCAGCCAGGCCAGGGCGAGGATTGCCGCTGCCCACCGGGGCGCGGGCATCCGTTTGCGCAGCGGCCGGCCCCCCGGCAAGCCTAGGCCGCCTTGCGCGCGCCGTTCAGCAGCCGGAAAACCGCCTGCGGCGTCGCCGGCATGTCGATATGGTCGATTCCGGTCGCCGGGCGCAGGGCATCGACCAGGGCGTTGATCGCGGCCGGCGGCGCGCCGATCGCGCCGGCCTCGCCCGCGCCCTTGATGCCGAGCGGGTTGGTCGTGCAGCGCACGTTGCGGGTGGCGAAGCTGAAGAACGGGAAATAGTCCGCCTTGGGCATGTTGTAGTCCATGAACGACCCGGTCTCGAGCTGGCCGCTCGCCGGATCGTACCAGGTGAACTCGTGCAGGGCCTGCCCCAGCCCCTGCACGATTCCGCCATGGACCTGGCCCTCGATCAGCAGCGGGTTGATGACGGCGCCGAAATCGTCGACCACCGTATAGCGCAGGATCTCGATCTCGGCCGTCTCGGCGTCGATTTCCAGCTCGACGACATGGGCGCCGTTCGGAAACGTGTCGGCCTCGGGCGTGCGTTCGAAGGATTCGTCCAGCGGTTCGCCGTTCTCCCGCGCCCGGCGGGCGACATCGAATAGGGACACCTCCCGGTCGGTGCCGGCGACCCGGTAGGCGCCGTCGCTATATTCGACGTCCCCGGCGGCGGCCTCCAGCATGTCGGCGGCGGTCCGCCGTCCCTTGTCGACGATGGCCGCGGCCAGTCCGAGCATCGCCGACCCGCCGACCGGGACGGAGCGGGAACCGCCGGTCATGCCGGGCGGGGCGCGGTCGGAATCGCCCTGGAATATGCGGATATTCTCCATGTCGATGCCCAGCTCGCCGGACAGGATCTGGCTGTAGGACGTCTTGTGGCCCTGGCCGTTGTCCATCGTCCCGATGGCGACCGTGAGAATGCCGTCGTCGCCGAAACTGCCGGCCGCGACTTCGGGCGGGCCGCCGCCGCAGCGCTCGATATAGGTGGCGAGGCCGATGCCGCGATACTTGCCGCGCCGCAGCGACTCGGCCCGGCGCGCCTCGAAACCGGCCCAGTCGGCCTGCGCCATCGCCTGGTCCATCAGCGCCTCGAACTCGCCGCTGTCATAGGTGTCGCCCAGGCAGGTGGTATAGGGCATCCGGTCCGGCCGGATGAAATTGATCCGGCGGATTTCGTCGGGCGAGCGGCCGGTTTCCAGCGCCGCCTTGTCGATGACCCGCTCGACGATATAGGCGGCTTCCGGCCGCCCGGCGCCGCGATAGGCGTCGACCGGCACCGTATTGGTCAGCACGCCCTTCACCGTCGTGTAGATGACCGGGATGTCGTAGAGCCCGGCCAGCATGTCCATGCCGAAACAGGCGACCAGCGGGGCGAAGGTCGACAGGTAGGCGCCCTCGTTGGCGAAGGTGTCGGCGCGCAGGGCGAGGATGCGGCCGTTCCGGTCCAGGCCCAGCTTGCAGTAGGTGATGTTGTCCCGCGCCTGGACGTCGGAAAGGAAGCCTTCGGACCGCTCGGAGGTCCATTTGACCGGCCGCCCGAGCCGGCGCGCCGCCCAGACCACCAGCGCCTGCTCCGCGTGCGGAAAGACCTTCATGCCGAATCCGCCGCCGACATGGCCGGTGGTGACGCGCAGGTTCGACGGATCGATCCCGAAGACCGGTTCGGCGAGGATGTCGCGGATCAGGCTCGGCCCCTGGGTCGAGGCCGCGAGGGTCGTGCGCCCGGCCGCGGCGTCGTGCACGGCGAGCGCGCTGCGTGGCTCCATCGGGTTGGCGACCACCCGGTTGTTGACCAGCCGGAGTTCGCAGACATGGTGTGCCCGGGCCAGCGCCGCCTCGACGCCGGCCTCGTCGCCCTTGTGCCAGTCATAGATCAGATTGTTCGGGATGTGGTCGTAGAGCAGCGGGGCGCCGTCCGCCGCCGAATGCTCCGTGTGGACGGTGACTGGCAGTTCCTCATACTCGACCGCAATCCGCTCGGCAGCGTCGCGCGCCTGGGCCAGGGTCTCGGCCACGACCAGCGCCACCGGATGGCCGACATAGCGCACCCGGTCGCCGGCCAGGATGCCGTGCGGCGAGTCGTGGCGCTCCGAACCGTCCCGGTTCTCGAGGGGAACAAGGCAGGGCAGGTCGCCGAGGCCGTCGGCGGCCATGTCCGCTCCGGTCAGGATTCCGACCACGCCGGGCGCGGCGGCGGCCTCCGCGCTGTCGATGCCGAGAATGCGGGCGTGGGCGTGGGGCGAGCGCAGAACACAGGCCCAGGCCTGGCCGTCGATCGAGGTATCGTCGGTATAGGCGCCGGCGCCGGTCACCAGCACCCGGTCCTCGATTCGGGCCGCCGCCTGGCCCACTCCGAATTTCGTCATCGCTGTTCTTGCCCGTTGGATTGCCTTCACGCCGCACGCGCTCCGGTGCGGCAGCGGTAATGCCGCGCCCGGCACGGTGCGCCAAACTTAGCGTGCAGGGCAGGGGCGGCAAGCGGATTCCGCTGCGGTTTCCGGGGCGGATTCCACAGCGCCGGCGCGACCGCCGGACCCGGCCGGTTCGACAGTTTCGGGGTCCGTCCGCGGCCGAACACGAAGCTGTGACTTCGGCCCGCATTTTTTCGCTTTTCAACCCCGCATAAAGGGCGTAGAGGCCGCTCCCACCCTGCATCGGCCCGTGCGACACAGGCGCGCCGGGCCCGGCCGATCGGTGACGCCATGATCCGCGATCGTCGCTCCGTCGCATACCCGGTCGAACTGCAACCGCTGTTGCAGCGCCTGCTGTCGCAGGTGTCGACGGAAACCCTGCCGGACCCGGACCAGGTCGACAAGGTGTGCGCGCACGTTCCGGCGGGCACCCGGGTCTTCGTCGCCTCGCTGCCGTCGCGCGACCGCACCGATACCGTGACCGCCGCGAAAACGCTGAACGCGCGGGGCTATATCGCCGTGCCGCATATCGCGGCGCGGGCCCTGCCGAGCCACGCGGCGCTTGAGGATTTCCTCTACCGGCTGACCGGCGAGGCCGGTTGCCGCGAGGCGCTGGTCATCGCCGGAGACCGGCCCGAGGTGGCGGGGCCGTTTGCCGAAAGCATGGACGTGCTGCTCACCGGCGCCCTGGAGCGGCACGGCCTGCACACGATCCATGTCGGCGCGCATCCCGAGGGCAATCGCCTCATCGGCGACGACGCCCTGCGCGAGGCGATGCTCAGCAAGGATCACTACGCCTGCAGCAGCGACGCCGATTTCGATTTCGTCACCCAGTTCGTCTTCGAAGGCGCCACGGTCGTCGACTGGGCGCAGAAGCTGCGCGGCCTGGGTATCGGCCTGCCGGTGCGCCTCGGCATCGCCGGCCCCGCCGATCTGGCGACCCTGCTGCGTTATGCGAAAATCTGCGGCATCGGCGTTTCGACCCGCGCCCTGATGCGCCAGGGCGCCGGCAGCGTGAAGCTGATCCGCCGGACCGTGAAACCGGACGACCTGATTGCCGGCCTGGTTGCGGCGGCGGGCACGGACCCGCTGCCCGAGATCGCCGGCCTGCACATTTTCCCCTTCGGCGGCGTCGGCCGGGCGATGGGTTGGCTGGCCGAGGCCCGCAAGGCGGCCGGACTTTAGCCGCCTCCGGACTGCGCACGGCCGTCCGCAACCGGCGTTCCGCAATCCGGGGATTTCCCGCAGCGTCCCGAATGATGTAAGGCTGGCACCCGGCCCGGCGGCGGTTTGCGCCTGCGGGCCGCGCCGCACCCGCATCGGACCGCCGTCATGCCCGCCTATACCGCCATCGACCATGCCGCTGCCCAAAGCAATACGGGCGGTCTGGTCTGGCCCGCCGAAGGCTGGAGCCGCGTTCCGTTCGAACTGTTCACGAGTCCGGACATCCACGAACGCGAGGACGAACGGCTCTTTCGCGGCCCGCACTGGAACTATCTCGGGCTCGACGTCGAGGTTCCCGAACCCGGCGACTACACGACGTGCCATGTCGGCGCGACGCCGGTCGTTCTGGTGCGGGACGAGGGCGGGGAACTGCGCGCCTTCGTGAACCGCTGCGCCCATCGCGGTGCGGAGGTGGTGCGCCGGCCGCGTGGTAACGCGCGCGGCTTCACCTGCATCTACCATAACTGGAGCTACGACCGGGCCGGCCGGGTCGTCGGGGTGCCCTGGGAGAAAGGGCGCGGCGGCGGCGGCGGCTACGACGCTACGTTCGACAAGGCGCAGCACCGGATGCGGCCGCTGCGCGTCGCATCGTGGGCCGGTGTGGTCTTCGGCACCTTCTCAGGCGAGGCGCCGCCGCTCGAAGACTATCTGGGCCCGGCGATCCGGGACCGGCTGTCCGCGGTGTTCGCCCGGCCGATGACGGTCACCGGCTATCAGCGCCACACGATCCGCGCCAACTGGAAGCTGCTCTACGAAAACTCGCGCGACTTCTACCACGCGCCCCAGCTGCACAAGTTTTTCGGCGCGTTCGGCATCGTCCAACCCGACCAGGCGGCCCGCGCCGAGATGTGGCACGAGGGCACGCACTGCCTGCTGACGATCTACCAGAATCCGGGGGCCCGCAAGCAACGCACCAAACTGGAGGAGCCGCGCGTCGCCGCCTTTCGCACCGCGCTGCCCGAAAACATCGCCATTTCGATCGTGGGGATTTTTCCGAACTGCCTGTTCACGCTGATCGGCAATGCGTTCAGCATCCGCCAGTTCCGGCCCAAGGCGCCGGACCGCTTCGAGGTGGTCTACACTTATTTCACCTATGCCGACGATCCGGAATGCCTGCGCGAACACCTGTTCCAGAACAACCAGTTCGGCCCGGCCGGCTATGTCGCGATGGAGGACGCCGAGGTGGTCGAGAAACTCCAGGCGCGAATTGCATTGGGTGCGGACAAGGGCGCCAGCCTGGTGGCGATGGACGGCACGGACACGACTCCCGAGCGGATCGACCATATGGTCAGCGAGGCCAACCTGCGGGCGATGTGGAAGGGCTACGCCCGGTTCATGGGTTTCGCGCCGCCGGAGCCGGGCGGGTCCGCGGCAGACGGGGAGCGGTCGCCCCAGTGAGCGGCATCGGGCTCGACGTCGACCGCGACGCCCTGTTCGCGATCGAGCAGATGAACAAGGCCTATGCCCGCTGCCTGGACGACGACCGGCTGGAGGAATGGCCCGACTTCTTCCTCGACGACGCGCGCTACCTGATCCAGTCGCGCGAGAACCGGGACGCCGGCCTGTACGGCTACATCCTGTATTTCGAAAACAGGGCGATGATGCGCGACCGGATCAAATCGTTGCGGATTGCCAACTATTACAACCTGCATACCGACCGGCACCTGATCACGAATGTCGATATCCTCGGCGTGGCGGACGGGGTCTACGACGCCAGGGCGAACTATGCCGTGATCCAGACCGACGCCGAGGGACGGTCGGACCTGTTCTCCGCCGGCGAATATGTCGACCGGATCGTGTTCCGCGACGGCGTGCCGAAGTTCAGGGAGCGGCTGGTCCTGCTCGATACCTCGAACATCGTCGGCCTGCTCGCCGTTCCGCTCTGATTCCCCTCCAATTCCCCTCTAATTCCCCGTAATTCATTGTCGGCGCCCTGACCGTACGCTATGACAGGGTATTGCCGGCTGGAAGGCGGGCCGCGGCCCGCGGCGCCGGCCGTTCGTGTGTCTGGGAGGAAAAGTCCATGAAAATGCTCAAATTCGCCGTTCCCGGCCTCGCGGTTGCCGCGCTGGCCGCAGGCGCGGCCCCGGTAGCGGTCAGCGCCGCGGAAGTCATGCTGCGCGGCGGCAGCTGTTTCCCGATCGGCAGCCCGCCCGGCCGGCCCTTCGAGGCGCTGGTCAAGGAGATGAACGCCAAGGGCAAGGGCGTCGTCCAGATCAACCTGCTCGGCGGCGCGCCGGCGATCGGCAGCCCGTTCACGCTGACCCAGCGCATGGCCAAGGGCGCGTACGACATGGTCGGCTGCACGGAGGCCTATTTCGGCAACGTGCTTCCGGAGGCGCCGGTGCTGCGCCTGCAGGAATACGATTTCGCCACGCTGCGCAAGCGCGGCGCGATCGCCTATGTCAGCAAGTTGCTGGCCGCGAAGAACCTTCACTATGTCGGCCGCTACTGGGACTACGGAACGTTCCACCTGTTCCTGAGCAAGCCGATCACGGGCCCGGACCTGAAGGGGCTGCATCTGCGCGTTGCGCCGGTCTACACGGCCTTCTTCAAGGCGCTGGGGGCCACGGTCCAGCTGGCGGCGATGCCGAAGATCTACACGCTCATGGAAAGCAACACGGTGCAGGGCTTCGGCTGGCCGGCCGTTGGCTGGAATCCGGCTTGGGCCAAGGTCACGAAGTTTCGGGTCGATCCCGGCTTCTACAACGCGTCGTTGCACCTGTTGGTCAACCTGAAAAAGTGGAAGAGTTTGAGCGACGCGCAGCGGAAATTCATCACCGATCTGACGTTGGCGCATGAATCCGCCGCCGAGACGACCAAGCCGCGTTTCCAGGCATTGCGGAAGAAAACGATGGCCTGGTACGAGAGCAAGGGCATCAAGGCCATCGAGATGAAGGGCGCCGATCGCGAAAAATGGCTCGGCACCGCGAAAAAGGCGGCCTGGGACGAAGTTCTCAAGCGCAGTCCCGAACACGGCAAGAAGCTGATGGAGCTGTTCACGAAATAGAGCCGATCCTTGCAGCCTGAAGGGGTGGCCGGCCGGGCGCGGCCGGCCGCCTTTTTTCTGTTTCGAGCTTCGATATGCCGGCGACCTCCTTGATCCTCGACCGCTTCGAGGCGGGCTTCGAGCGGGTCAACCGCGTTCTCGCGGGCCTTGTGGCGCTGTCCATCGGCGTCTTTGCGCTGCTGATTCCCTTCGACCTGTTCCTGCGCAAGGTCGGCTGGGGCAACCTGCCCTGGCTGCACGAAGGTGCGGAATACGGCCTCTATGTCGGCGTCTTCCTGTCGGCGGCCTGGGTGCTCAACAAGGGCTCCCACGTCCGGGTCGACATCGTCATCGCCGCCCTCCCGCGCCGGGTCGCCCTGCGGCTGGAGAAGCTGCTGGATATCGGCGGCGCGCTGCTCTGCCTCCTGCTGTGCTATTTCGGCGCCATCGGAATGCTCAGCGAATACGAATTCGGCACCCTGCCGGACAAGGACCTGCGCATTCCCAACTGGTACATGCTGCTGGTCTTCGCCGTTTCCTTCGCCCTGCTCGCCATCGAATTCCTGCTGCGCTACCGCCGCGCCGGCAGGGAAGGGGTGGCGACATCCTCCGACGCGGGCTTCTGAGCGATGGAATGGTATTTCGCCATGATCCTGATGCTGGGGATCGTATGCGCGTTCCTGTTCCTCGGCATGCCCGTGGCGTTCGCCTTCATGGCGGCGAACCTGTTCGGCACGGCCCTGTTCATCGGCGACTTCGCGCAGACCGGCGACTGGACGGTTGCGGCGATCGCGCTCGAAAGCATGCCGATGGAATTCCATCTGGCGGTCAACTATGCGCTGACGCCGATCGCCCTGTTCCTGCTGATGGGCGAGATCCTGTTGCAGACCGGCGTCGCCTTCAAGGCGATCGGCGCGATCGACAGGCTCATCGCCCGCGTGCCCGGCCGGCTTTCCGTCGTCTCGATCGTCGGCGGCACCATCTTTTCCTCGCTCTCCGGTTCGACCATCGCCAACACCGCGATCCTGGGCAACGTCCTGCTGCCGGATATGGTGAACCGCGGCTACAAGCCGTCGATTTCCATGGGGCCGATCATGGCGGTCGGCGGCATCGCCATGCTAATCCCGCCCTCGGCGCTGGCCGTGCTGCTGGCAAGCATTGCCGAGCAGTCCGTCGCGCTGCTGCTGGTCGCCGGCATCGTGCCGGGCATCCTGATGGCGGCCCTTTTCTTCGCCTATGTCATCGGGCGGTGTGTATTGGATCCGAGCCTGGCGCCGGGCTACGATCCCGATCATAGCCATCTCGACGTGCCGCTCACCGTTACGGTCAACGGCCGCGGCGGGCCGCTCTGGTCGGGGACCTATGACGGTCCGGCCCTTCGTGCAATCAACCGCTTCCTGCCGTTTGCCTTCTACATCTTTCCCCTGTTCTCCATCTTCGTGGTGGTGGTTGGCAGCATTTTTCTGGATATCGCGTCGCCGACCGAGGCGGCGGCGCTGGGCTGCATCGCCGCGCTGGCCGCCTGCTACTTCTTCCGGCTGTTCAGGAAAAGGATCACCGTCACCGGCGTGGAAGGCGCGGATTTCGACTGGCGGGCCGTCGCCAAGGCGCTGGTCGAAACCGCCAAGATCAACACGATGATCCTGTTCATCATCGCGGGCTCGCTGGTCTTCGCCCAGTCGCTCGCGGTGTCCGGCGCGACCGAGGGCCTGCTCGAAAGCCTGTCCGCGCTCAAGCTCACGCCGCTCGCCGTCGTCATCATGATGATGGTCGTGCTGCTGTTCCTCGGCGCCTTCATGGACCAGGTGAGCATGCTGCTGCTCACCCTGCCGTTCTTCCTGCTCGGCGCGACCTCGCTGCAGGCGACCTACGATATCGATCCGATCTGGCTGATGGTGCTGATCCTGATCACCATGGAGATCAGCCTGCTTACGCCGCCTTTCGGGCTCTTGCTCTATGTGATGAAGGGCGTGGCGCCGTTCGACGTCACCATCGGGGCGGTCATCCGCTCGGCGCTGCCCTTCATCCTGATCGAGCTTCTGGTCCTGATCCTGCTGATCTTCGTCCCGGAGGTGGCGACCTGGCTGCCCAGACAGATTGGCTGACCCGGCGGCCCGGCCACGGCGGCCGGGCCTTACGGTTCGCCGCGTCCGCCCGGGTCTTCGTAGCGCCGTCGGAACATGGTCGGCAGAACGAGCACGACCAGGGCAATCCGGATGACGTGATGGGCGGCCACGAACGCCGCCTCGATGCCGAGCGCGAGCGCGATCAGGCTCATTTCCGCCAGCCCGCCCGGCGCCAGCGCCAGTACGAGCGCCGGGATCGACGCATCGACGAAGGCGGATGCGGCCGCCGCCAGCAGGATGGTCAGCGAGATCATGATCGCGGTCGACCCCAGCGAATGGACGACCAGGCGCAGGACGCGGCGGATCGGGACGCCGGCGAAGCGGGCGCCGAGGGTTGAGCCGACGACAACCTGCGCAATGGCGACCAGCGGGCCGGGCGGCGCGATCGTGCTGGCGCCCACCAGATGGAGCAGGGCGCTGACGATCATCGGGCCGGTCAGCGCCGCAGCGGGGATTTTCAGGGCCTTCGCGCCGAAATACCCGGCGACGCCACCGGCCGTAAGGATGGCCGCTTCGTCCAGCGGAATGTCGCCGAAGGCGGCGCCGAGCGATGCCCGGCTGCCCTGGTCGTACAGGCCGAGGGCGACGAAGCCGAAGGGCACGATCAACACCGTCACCAGCACGCGTGTGGCGTGGACCAGCGCGACCGAGAGATAGTCGCCGCGCATTTCCTGCGCGACCAGCACCATTTCGTTGAGGCCGCCGGGCGTGGACGCGCAATATGCGGTGACCGGGCCGTGCCCCAGGCGCCGGAAGTACCAGAAGAGCAGGCTGGTACTGAGTCCGACATAGGCAAACAGGGCGATTACCGAGGCCCACCACTCGGGAATTCGTGCCGCAACTTCCGGCGTGAACTGGGCGCCCAGCATGACGCCGATAATAGCGATCAGCGGCTGGCGCACCTTGTGTGAGGCGATCATCGGCACGCCGGCGATCGCGCCGACGGTCGTGAACACGAGGGCCCCGATCATCCAGGCAAGCGGCAGGTTCGCCTGATCGAACAGCCAGCCGCCGGCAGCGCCGACGAGAAAGGTGATCGACAGGCGGAAGACCCAGGTGCGGCGCGGCAGGGCCGCCGCCGCGGCCGGGCCCTCCACGCTCCGGCCGGTCACGGCAGGAACTGCTCGCGCAGGATGCGCTCTTCCAGGTCGTGTTCGGGATCGAACAGCAGAGAGAGGGTCATATCTGCGGCCTGCCGGACGGTGACGCTCGCCACGTCGCGCACCTCGGTCGAATCGGCAACCGCGCTGACCGGGCGTTTCGCCGGATCGAGAATCTCGATGGTCACCGATGCCGTGTCCGGCAGCAACGCGCCCCGCCAGCGCCGCGGACGGAAGGCGCTGATCGGCGTGAGCGCCAGGAGCCTGGCGCCGATCGGGACGATCGGTCCCTGCGCCGACAGGTTGTAGGCCGTGCTGCCCGCCGGCGTCGCGACAAGGGCGCCGTCGCAGGCCAGTTCCGCCAGCCGTTCGACGCCGTCGATCAGGATACGCAGCTTGGCGGTCTGATGCGTCTCGCGAAGCAATGACACGTCGTTGATCGCGACCGCTTCGACCGTTTGCCCATCGACGGTTCGGGCCTGCATCAGGAGCGGATGGATATCGACCCGCTGAGCCGCTTCCAGCCGTTCCGCCAGGCCCGCCGGCTCGAATTCGTTCATCAGAAAGCCGACGCTGCCCAGATTCATGCCATAGACGGCGACGTCGCGGTCCAGTGTGGTGCGCAGGGTTTCGAGCATGAAGCCGTCTCCGCCGAGAACGACGAGACGGCGCGCTTCTGCCGCCGGAACGATCGGATAGCGCGCGGTCAGCGCGGCCAGCGCCGACTGCGCCTCGGGCGTGTCGGCCGCGACGATCGAGAAGGGCGAAACGGCCATCGGCTATGCCTGTCGATTTCCGGCGGAACCGGAGTCCACGGGTGACTCCGACCTTCGCGACAAGACATGGCTAAAATGCCCGCTGCCGTCAAACGGCGGTTCGCCTGCCCTGCGGCCCGTGCAGAGACCGAAGCGGCCGCCTCACCGCTCCCTAGCGGCGATTTTTTCCCGCTGCCGGCGCTGCCGGTTGGTGAGCGCGATGCCGATCATCGCCACGGCCATGACGGCAAGGAGGCCGGCCGAATAGGGGCGCTCGACGAAGATCGCCATGTCGCCGCCGGCCGTGCCCAGAGCCTGGCGCAGCCGCGCCTCGAAGATTGGCCCGAGCACGAGGCCGAGCACGATCGGCACGATCGGGATGTTGTGGCGTTTCAGGATGTAGCCGATCAGGCCGAAGACCAGCGCCATCAGCGGATGGACGATGTTGTAGCTCGCCGTGTAGGTGCCGACGAGGGTCAGCGCCAGGATGATGACGCCGATGAATTTCGTATTGACGCGCGACAGCGCCACGATCAGCCGGGTCGCGAACAGCAGGAAAACCAGGATCACGATGTTCATCGCCAGCAGGGAGAGATAGAGGCCGGAGATGAACTCGGGGCGCGTGGCGAACAGTTCCGGCCCCGGGATCACATTGTGCACCATGAAGACCGACAGCATCATCGCGGTCAGCGCCTCGCCGGGAATGCCGAGCGCGAGCAGGGGCACCAGCGCGGCGGCCGGCACGGCGTTGTTGGCGGATTCCGAGGCGATCAGCCCTTCCGGCGCGCCCTTGCCGAACAGGTCCGGCGTCTTCGAGGTCTTTTGCGCCAGCGTGTAGCTGAAGAACTGGGCGAGAAACTCGCCGACGCCCGGCAGGATGCCCATGAAGACGCCGAAGCCGGACGAGGAGAACAGGGTCTTGGGATAGCGGAAGGCTTCGGCAAGGCCCTGGAAGAAGCGGCCGGTCAGCCGCGGCGGCTCGCCGGACTGGTCGTCCTCGGTCAGCAGGACGAAGGCTTGGGACATGGCGAACAGGCCGAGCACCACCGGGATCAGCGGCACGCCGCCCTGGAGCCAGACCTGGCCGAAGGTGAAGCGCTGGGTGTTGAACGCGGTTTCCAGCCCGACGGTCGCAAGGAACAGGCCGAATGCCAGCGTGATCGCCGCCGCCAGCACGCGGCCGCGGTGCGCGACCACGACGAGCACCATCGCCATCAGCGCCGCCATGGCGAATTCCGCCGAACCGAAATTCGAGGCGATGTCCGCGAGCGGCTGCGCCATCGCGATCAGCACGACCACGCTGACGATGCCGCCGACGAAGCTGGAACTGTAGGCGAGCGACAGGGCGCGCCGCGCCTGGCCGGCGAGCGTCATCGGATAGCCGTCGTAGGTCGTCAGCACGTTGACCGGCGTGCCCGGCGTGTTGATCAGGATTGCCGGGATCGCGCCGCCGTACCAGGCGCCGGAATAGATGCCGAGCAGCAGGGTGAGCGCGGTCAGCGGATCCATCGCGTAGGTCGCCGGAAGCAGGACGGCGATGGCGACCGCCGGCCCCAGGCCCGGTATCGCGCCGATGATGACGCCGCTGATAGCCCCGGCGAAGAGCGCGATCAGGACATGCCATTGGCCGAGCTGGCTCAGTCCGGCGAGGATCGCGTCCATGGCCCGCCCGGTCCCGGCTAGAAATACCGCTGGAGAAACACGGCGACGCTCTTGGGCAGCAGGTCGTACAGGTCAGCCGGCGGCACCCAGATCTCGAGGCCGAAACGGAACAGCAGCACCATCGCCAGCGTCGCGCCCAGCGCCGCCAGCAGCCATTTCGGCTGCCGCAGTCCGACGCGCAATCCGAGGCACGCGACGAACAGGAAGGTCGAGAGCCCGTAGCCGATCAGTCCGAGCAGGACGATATAGGCGACGTACCAGGCAAAGAATTCGGCCGACTTGAGCCAAATCCAAACCTCGCCTGCCAGCGCGGGGCCGCTTGTCTTTGCCCGCGCAAATTCCCCGTCTCTCCAAAGCTTTACAATGTAGAGCAGTGAAACCGCAGTAAGCAGGCCGAGGGTCAGCAGCGGCATCAGCCAGGGCTGGGTGAACCAGCCTTCGTCGCCCGGCGAGGTGCCCGTCTGGATTGGCATCAGCGCGAGCCCGCCCGCGCCGAAGACGAAAAAGAACAGGGCCACGACTGCCCGGCCGGGCACGCCTTCCTGCGCGGTGTCTTCGTCAAACGCGGACATGGGCTCGACCGGGGGCTCGATCGGGGCTCGATCGGGAAAGTCGCCGGCGCTCCGGTTTCCCCCTCCCCTTGGGGGAGGGGGTCAGGGGGAGGGGTCCGCGGGCATCCGATTCATTTCCGGAAACGGACGTAAGAGCGCCGGCGGACGACCCCTCCCCCAAGGGGAGGGGGATATGGCTGCATTGCCGCACTCTTGCGACACCGTCCGTGGGAAGACAGTTCCCGCGTCGCATTTTCGCAGAGCAATCCGGCAATAGGGACGGCGAACGGCGCACCGGCCGGCCCCGCCGGTCAGGCGGCTGGGGCCGGTCCGGCGACAGGCGCTACTTCTTCAGATCGCCCATTTCCTTGAGCATGCCGCGGACGATGTCGAAATCGCGGTCGATCTGCTTCTTCGATTCGGCCGGGCCCTTCCAGTAGATGATCGCGCCGGTCGTCTTGGCGACCTTCTTGGCGGCCTCGCTGGTAAGCGCCTTCTTCGCCGAAGCTTCGATCTTGTCCTTGACGTCCTGCGGCGTGCCCTTGGGCACGAACAGGCCGTTCCACAGCAGCGGCAGTTCGCGGCCCTTCACCTGCTCGGCGAGCGTCGGCACGTTCGGCAGGATCGAGATGCGGTTGTCCGCGAACGCGGCCAGGACCTTGATATCCTTGAGGCACGGCAGCACGAGCTGGGCCGTCGTGTTGATGACGTCGGCGTCCTTGGCCTTGAGCGTCGCGCAGGTCAGCTCGTCGAAGGCCGCGTTGGACCCGAAGGAGAAGCCCATCTGCTTGGCGGCCAGGATGGTCGCCCGCGTCGGGATCAGCCCGTAGCCGAAATGGCCCAGCCGCACCTTGTTCTTCTTCGCATGGGCGGCGAGCTCGGCGATGTTGCCGTAGGGCGCATCGCCCCGGGCCGCGAGCAGGAACGGATAGGTCACGAAAATGCCGACCGGGTCGAAGGTGTCGCGCTTCCACGGCGCATTGCCCATCAGGACATGGACCGTCGGAATGCCGATGACGAAGCTGCCGACGGTGTAGCCGTCGGGCTTGGCGCGCGCGACCGTCGAGGCGCCGACCACGCCGCCGCCGCCGGGCCGGTTCACCACCGCGGCCGGGACGCCGTAATCCTTGGTCATCTGCTTGGCGATCAGGCGGGTCAGCACGTCTTCCAGGTCGCCGGGCGGCCAGGGCACGACGAACTGGATCGGACGTTCCGGATAGGCGGCCTGGACCGGCGCCGCGGCGATACCGAGGGCGGCCAGCGCCGTAAGGGTGGCTGCAACAACTCTTTTCATGGGTTTCCTCCCGTTCCGATAAGGCGCGCAACATCGGGCCAAAATCGAGGCGGCGCAAGGAAAAATCCGCGTGGCGCCCGGTGGTGAGCCGCGCCTCAGGGCCTGAAACGCAGGAAGGAGAAGCGCGCCCTGCCGTAGCTGCGGCTGTCCAGCGTTTCGAAGCCGGCCGGCGGCTCGGGAACCGGCGATCTGGCGGCGCTTTCCGCTACGCAGAGCGCGCCGGGCGCCAGCCAGCCCGCCGCGGCCAGGGCCGGCAGGGCGGCGGCGATCGTGTTTCCGGCATAGGGTGGGTCGAGAAAGGCCAGCGTGCAGGGGGCGGCGGCGCGCGGCGGGTCCGTCGCGTCGGCCCGGAGGACCGTTGCGCGGTCGGCGACGCCGAGGGCGGCGATATTGGTGCGGACGCAGGCAATGGCGTCGTCGTCGTTGTCGATGAAGACGGCCTGCGCCGCGCCGCGCGACAGGGCTTCGAAGCCCACGGCGCCGGTGCCGCAGAAGGCGTCGAGCACAAGGGCGCCGGCGACGCTGGACGCTCCGTCGCCGGAAAAGGCGCCATGGACCAGGCGGTTGAACAGGGCCTCGCGCGCCCGGTCGGCGGTCGGGCGGACCGCGCTGCCCGGCGGTGCGGCGAGGCGCCGGCCCTTAAGGTTTCCGCCGACGATGCGCATTGCCTGCCGGCTTCCCTTTCGGCGGCTGCGATGATCGTCGGGCCGGTCCGGACCGGTCGCCGCCGGCGAACCCGGGCCAGTGCAGCAGCTGTTGCCGCAACACCCGTTCCGGGATCCGTTCGACGGCGCCGGCCGCCAGTTTGCCGAGCTGGAACGGCCCGTATGCCGTGCGGATCAGCCGGTTCGCCGTCAGCCCGAGATGGGCGCAGAGCTTGCGGATTTCCCGGTTCTTGCCCTCCCGGATGCTCATGGTGAGCCAGGCGTTGGCGCCCCCGGACCGCTCGGGCTGCCGGTCGAGCCGGGCCTGCACCGGCCCGTAGCGGACGCCGTCGACGGTGACGCCTTCGGCCAGCCGGGCCAGCGCGGCCTCGTCGGGCCGGCCTTTGACCCGGACCCGGTAGCGCCGGGTCCAGCCGGTCGAAGGCAGTTCGAGAAACCGGGCGAGGTCGCCGTCGTTGGTCAGAAGCAGCAGGCCCTCGGTCGTCAGGTCGAGCCGGCCGACGGTGATGACCCGCGGCAGATTCGGCGGCAGCCGGTCGAAGACGGTCGGCCGGCCCTGCGGATCGCGGTTCGTCGTCACCAGGCCGGCCGGCTTGTGGTAGCGCCACAGGGCCGGCGGTTCCTTCTCCTTCAGCGGTTGGCCATCCACGACGATCCGGTGATGCGGCAGCACGGCGAAAGCGGGCGAGTCGAGCACGCGGCCGTCGACCGCGACGCGCCCGGCGGCGATCCAGCGCTCGGCCTCCCGGCGCGAACACAGGCCGGCCCGCGCAATGCGCTTGGCGATGCGCTCGCCCTTGCCGGCGCTTTCGTCATTGTCTCCGGTCATAATCGAGGGCTCTCACAGGCCGGGCTCCGGGGCAAGCCCCGGTTCCCGGCAGGCCGCCTTGCCGAAGCGCGGCCGGGCGGCTACTTCCGGGGCCATGGACGGTATCGCATCCGCACGGCAGGACAAACCCGCGCCGCCGCCTGTCCCCGCCGGGAACGGGGCAGGGCGGTCGTCCCTGGTCGGCGCCGACATGGCCGGGCTGGCAATAACGGTGCAGGCGCTCGGCGAACCGCCGTTCCGGGCGAAGCAGCTCCGGCACTGGATCTATCATCGCGGTGCGCGCAGCTTCGAGGAGATGACCAGCATTTCCAAGGCGGCGCGGGCGAAACTCGCCGAGCGCTACACGCTGGGCCGGCCGGCGCCGGCGGATGCGCAGGTCTCCGCCGACGGCACGCGCAAATGGCTATTGCGTTTCCCGGACGCCGCCGAGGCGGAGATGGTCTTCATCCCGGAGGAGGACCGCGGCACCCTGTGCATCTCGTCCCAGGTCGGCTGCACGCTCAACTGCCGCTTCTGCCACACCGGTACCCAGCCCTGGGTGCGCAACCTGGACGCCGGCGAGATCGTCGGCCAGCTCATGCTGGCGCGCGACGCGCTCGGCGACTGGCCGTCGGGCAAGAGGGACCGGCGGATCACCAACATCGTCCTGATGGGCATGGGCGAGCCGCTCTACAACTACGACAATGTCGCCCGGGCCGTGCGTATCATGATCGACGGCGACGGCATCGCCATCTCGCGCCGCAGGTTGACCCTCTCGACCGCCGGCGTGGTGCCGGTCATGCGGCAATGCGGCGAGGAACTGGGCGTAAACCTTGCCGTCTCGCTCCACGCCGTGACCGACGATATCCGCAGCGAGATCGTGCCGCTCAACCGCCGCTACCCGATCGCCGAGCTGCTCGACGCCTGCCGCACCTACGGCGGCGTCAACAACGCCAGGCGCATCACCTTCGAATATGTCATGCTGAACGGCGTCAACGACAGCGACGCCGACGCGCGCGAACTCGTGCGGCTGCTCAAGGACATCCCGGCCAAGATCAACCTGATCCCGTTCAACCCCTGGCCGGGCGCACCCTATGAATGCTCCAGCGAGCGGCGCATCCGCGCCTTCATGACGATCTGCCTGGACGGCGGCCTGACCTGCATCGTGCGTACGCCCCGCGGCCGGGACATCATGGCCGCCTGCGGCCAGCTCAAGAGCGCGAGCGAGCGGAAGCGGGCAGGGGCGCGGGTGTAGCGTCGACGATGTGACGGCAGGGCTCCTGCGCTATCGCTCATCGCGGCGCTCGATTGTAGCGGTATCGATGGCCCTACCTGCGTTTCGCAGAATGCGCACGCAGGCATTTCCGACCGGCTTTCCGGCGATTTCCGCTCCAGCCCAGCAAAATTGCGGGGGTCGGACATTTCCCTATGGCCTACAATCGAACGACCCTCCACACCAGCAACGTGCGCCGAGAGTTTCTCCGGAAGCGAATATGGAGTCATGAGCAGCAGAACGGCGTTCGACCGCATTCTGGCATCCCTGCACAACGCTGTGCTCGACGATACGCACTGGCCGACATGCTCCGCCCTCATCGACGAGGCCTGCCGGACGAAGGGCAACATACTGACCTTCGCCCGCGGACAGTCCCCTGACGACGTGGAAATATATCTGGCGCCGCTCTATTACCGCGGCGAACGCCATCACACTGTTGAGCGCGCATATTTCGACCACTACTACCCACAGGACGAACGGATACCGCGCCTGATGCGCCTGCCCGACAGCGACGTGGTCCACATCACCAGCCTGTACACCGAAGAGGAGCTGAAGACGTCCGCGGCATTTAACGAGAACCTGCCCATCGGCCAGTTCCAGAACAGCGTCAACGTGCGCATGGACGGCCCGAATGGAACGCGCATCACTTGGTGCACGGCCGATCCCGTCGACGGGGAAGGGTGGTCGTTCACGCAGACGGCGTTCATCCGGGAATTGCTGCCGCATCTTCGCCAATACGTGATTGTCCGGCAGGCGCTTGGCGCTGCCAGGGCGCTGGGCACGTCCCTCACCGAACTGCTGGACAAGAGCAGGTTCGGTATCGTCCATCTCGACGGGCGCGGGCGGATCGTCACCGCGAACGGCCGCGCAAGAGACATCCTTCGAACGGGCGATGCGCTCTTCGACCGGGACGGATTTCTCCGCGCCCGATTTTCCGCCGACAACGCCGGCCTTCAGGCCACCCTCGCGCGCGCACTGCCCGGTTGGGGCGCCCAGGGGGAAAGCGGCTCGCTCGCGATCCGCCGCCCCAACCATCTGCCCGGGTTAACGGTGCACATCAACCCCGTCGGCGACGGCGAGATCGACTTTCGCCCCTGGCGCGTCGCCGCGCTCGTCCTGGTAATCGACCGGGAACCGAAGGGCATCGATCCCGATTTCGTGGGGGCGGTCCTCGGCCTCACCCCGGCGGAAAGCTGCGTGGCGGTGCTCCTGGCCGAGGGCAAGACGGTCCGCGATATCGCCGCCGCGACGGGCCGCTCAGAAAAGACCGTCCGCTGGCACGTGCAGCAGATATTCGAAAAGCGCGGCATCTCCCGGCAGACCGACCTTGTGCGCCAGGTGCTGTCGCTCGACGGCACTTCTGCTTCCGGATCCTGAATTCGACCCGCACGCCGGCGGGAACAGGTCCGGCAAGCGTTTACCACGACCTGAAGTTCAGAGGTGGCGTTCCGGGGCGGAGCGGCACTTCAGGCCGGTCGCAGTAGACCGGTCCTGCCGCACATCGTCCGGACTCCCGCTACTCCTTCAGGACTTTGCGCCCGAAAAAATTCTAACCGATCCCCGCAATGTTGCCGGGGTCACGATGCTGCCGAACGCCTAAGATTCACCCAACGCGCAAAGGTCGACAATTGCACACGGCCAGAGCTTTGCGAGGACGATGTCTTTTCCATCCCATGCGGTAGCAACCAGGGAGCAGGCTCGATGAACTTGGTTCGCATCGCCATTGCCGCAGTTGTTGCGCTGTCTGCTGTCGAAGTTGGTTCGACTGCCGACGCCGCCGATCCTGCTGAAAAACGGATCGATCGGAATTTCAAGCCGGGGAAGAAACGCGGAAAGCGCATTTCGGCCATTCCCGTGTCGGCGCTCCGGATAGCCAAGGGCAACGTGAAAATTCAGATCGACGGCCGAGAACACCGGCTCGAAACCCTGACCGTCACGCCGCCGGGTTCGGGACCGTTTCCGCTCGCCGTCGTTTCCCACGGCACGCCGACGCGCGGTGGCCGGGATGCGCTTCGAAGATTGCGGATCCGGATGTTGCTGCCGATCGCCGAGGACTTTGCCCGGCGCGGCTACAAGGCCGTCGTCTTTGCGCGGCGCGGTTATGCGTCTTCGACCGGACCTTTCGCCGAGAGCTATGGACGATGCAGCGACGCGAGCCAGGCGACTTTCTTCCATGCCGCATTGGAAGGCGCGAAGGACTTCGGCGCGGTCATCGATGCGTTCGCGCGCCGGCCCGATGTCGACGGCTCGACGATCATCGCCGCCGGCCATTCCGGCGGCGGCTTTGCTGCGAGTGCCTTGGCCATCATTCCGCCGCACGGCCTGACCGGCATTGTCAATTTTGCAGGTGGACGCGGGGGAGCGGGCAAGGGCGAAAATTGCAGCGAAACCGGCTTTGTCGGTGCTTTCGGAGAATTCGGCAAAGGCGCGAGGGTGCCGGCGCTCTGGCTGTATTCAACGACAGACCGGCTGTTCGGGCCGGAGCTGGTCGGCCGGGCCTTCGAGGCCTATGCGGGCCGCGGTGCGCCGGTTCGGCTCGACATGGTCGGGCCGCTCTGGTTTACAGGCAACGGCCATATGATAACCGCACTCGGCGCGCGCGAACTGTGGCGGCCGCGGATCGACGATTTCCTCAATGCGATCGGGGTGCCGAACTGGAAACGGGCGCCCGACGGCGCGGCCGTTGAGAGAGTGCCTCCTCCTCCGGGCCTCGGCTCTGGATGCTATAATTGGTGGCATGGCTATCTTGGCTACGGCGGTCATAAGGCATTCGCCACGAGCGACGACGGCTATTGCGGGCCGTCGCGATGGCACGACACTGTCGAAAGGGCGAGAGCGGCCGCGATGCGGCGCTGCGAACGGCGAGGAAGCGGATGCCGCATCGTTTCCGTCGACGGCAAGATAGTGCCCTAGCGGCCGTCCAACGCGCGCGAACTGGTCCGGCTGCTCAAGGACATCCCGGCCAAGATCAACCTGATCCCGTTCAATCCCTGGCCGGGCGCGCCCTATGAATGTTCCAGCCAGAGCCGCATCCGCGCCTTCATGACGATCTGCCTCGACGGCGGCCTGACCTGCATTGTGCGCACCCCGCGCGGCCGGGACATTATGGCCGCCTGCGGCCAGCTCAAGAGCGCCAGCGAGCGGAAACGGGCGGGGGCGCGTTCATAGCGTCGATATCGCGACGACACAGCGCCTTATCCGTCATTTCGACCGAACGAAGTGAGCGGAAAAATCTTTCCGCAACACATTTCGAACCCGGCGCTGTACCGGAAAGATATCTCCGCTTCGCCCCGGATCAAATCCGGGGCTTCGGTCGATATGACGGACTATGGGCGCGGATATGCCGTTCCGGGCCTGCGGGTCTCCCGCCTAAAGCCCCATCTGCCGCACCGCCAGGTCGCGCATGATTTCCTCGGAGCCGCCGCCGATGGCGACGACCTTGACTTCGCGGTACATGCGCTCGACCAGGTTGCCGCGCAGATAGCCGGCGCCGCCGAAGATCTGCATGGCCTCGCTGCACACGAATTCCAGCGCCTTGGTCGAATAGAACTTGGCCTTGGAGATTTCCGCCACCGGCATCCGGTCCTCGTTGACTGACCAGCAGATCCAGTTCAGCAGGGCCTCGACGGCGTCGATCCGGGCCGACATGTCGGCCAGCTTGTGGCGGATGACCTGGTGTTCGATCAGGTGCTTGCCGAAGGTCCGGCGCTGCCGGGCGTAGTCGACGCATTCTTCGAAGCAGGCCTGCATCATGCCGAGAGCCTGGGCGACCAGGCCGACGCGCTCCAGGTTGAAATTCTCCATGATCGCGATGAAGCCGCGGTCTTCCTCGCCCATCAGGTTTTCCGCCGGCACCCGGCATTCGTCGAAATAGAGCGTCGCCTGGTCGGAGCACCACCAGCCCATCTTGCGGTCGAGCGGCGTGCGGCTGAAATTCTCCGTATCGGCCTCGACGAAGAACAGCGATATGCCGGCCAGCCCCGCGCCGCCGGTGCGCGCCGCGACGACAAAATAGTCGCTCGTCATGCCGCCGGTGATGAAGGTCTTGCTGCCCTTGATGACGAAGTGGTTGCCGTCCTTCCACGCCCGGGTCTGCAGGTTGGCGACGTCGGAGCCGCCGCCCGGCTCGGTGATGCAGAGCGACGAGCCCTTGCGCCCGGAGACGATGTCCGGCAGGGCGCGCGCCTTGATCTCCTCCGAGGCGAGGCTATGGATCGGCGCGGTCGAGATGTTGCGCCCGCCGACCGCCGCGCCGACGCCGGTCGCGCCGCATTTCGCCAGCTCGACGGCGCCGTCCTTGCGCATGAAGCAGTCGTCGAAGCCGAGCCCGCCGTATGCTTCGTCGATGCCGAAGCCGAAAAAGCCGAGCGCGCCCAGCTTCTCGTGGATTTCCCACGGGATCGCGCCGGCCTCGTCCCAGTCGTCGACATGGGGCCTGATCTCGGCGGCGACGAATTTCGCGATCGTCTCGCGATACGCGGCGCGCTCCGGGGTGTCGAACGGGTTCTTCATCGGCGGGGTTTCCGGTGGTGGGGCGCCGCCTACTGCCGCGTCCGCCAGCTGTCGGCGTAGTCTTCGCGCACCGCGGCCGAGTAGGGGACCTTGGCGACGCGGACGCGGATTTCGGTCTGCTCGTGCCGCTCGACGGTGGTCTTGGCCGTGCCGCCGTCCTCTTCGCCCCAGACCAGGGTGAGGATTTCGTTTTCCGCGATATCCGGCTCGACGAAGCCGAGGGATAGCTGGGCGCGCTCGTTGTAGGAATAGCCGGCGAACATCGACATGCCGACGATCCGGCCGTCCTTCAACACCTTGTCGGCGCTGGTCGAGGCGTAGTTGGAAATCGGGATGTCGATGGTCTTGAAGTTCGGCCTGCCGGGGTCGAGGTGGGAGGCGTGGACCCGCGCCACGTCCTCCGGGTTCCACTCGAAGGTCACCTTGCGGCGGTGCGGGCCGCCGCGGATCTTCTCCAGCGCCGCCCGGCCGACGAAATCGCGGTCGAACCTGACGTAGAAGCCGTAGCCCAGGTCGTAGGGCGTGCAGTAATAGTCCTCGATATCGTCCGAGACGAAGGAGCCGCCGATCGAGCCCGTCGCCTCGTAGCAGTTCGCCGGCATCCATCGTCGGTACGCCGCCTCGGTCTCGCCGCCGGTGTAGATCGCCGGGAGCGGCGAGGGAATCCAGCCCGATTCAAGCGTGTTCGAGGCATAGGCGCGGCTGCCGACTTGGGTGAGGCCGAGGCCGTCGCCCGCCTCGATCAGCGCGGCCCGGACCTCCTCGCCCTCCTCGTAGGGGCCCCAGAGCTCGAGCCCCGGCGTGCCCGCCATGCCGTGGCGCAGCGCCCTGACCCGCCGCCCCCCGACATTGATTCGGTCCATGTGAAAGAACTTGATATCCGGCACCGGGCCGCCGTTCGCGCGGTTCAGCATTTCCGGCGCATTCGGTCCCTGGACCTGGAAGCGGTAGTGCCGCCGCGTCACCGGCCTGCCCATCGGCCGCGCCGGCGAGCGGTCGTCCCGGCCGATGACGACGTCGTAGCCGCCGGTCTCGGCGTGGAACTGGAGCCAGGTGACGCTCGGCGCCCGGCCGACCAGGTTGAAGCGCATCGCGTCGTCGCGGAAGCCGATCACGTCGCCGACGACATGGCCGCTGCTCGACACCGGCACGACATGCCTGGCCCGGCCGACCGGCCAGTTGGCGACCGCGTTGATGATCGTGTCGCTCAGGAGCCGTTCGGCGTCGGGGCCTTCGATCGACAGTTCGGCCATGTGGTGCGACTGGTCGAACAGCACCGCCGTTTCGCGCCAGGCCCGCTGCTCGTCGCGCCAGTTGGTGAATTCGGGTGCGACGACCGGATAGACATAGGCGCCGATGCGGCTGTTGCGCAGGTGACCGACGATGTTGCCGGCATTGTCGAGCACGTCCTGGAGCGATCTGGCGGTCATGGATAATCCCCGGCTGCGTCCTGTTCGGTTCGATCCATATTGCGCAGCCGGAATCGAACGGACAACCTTGCGCACGCTGCTCTGCGATTTTGTCGCCACCGTTTCGCCGCCGTGAAGACCGCGGATTCTGACGCAATTGCGGCAGTCGCCATTGCTGCGGACGGCACTTGACAAGGAATTTGTCCTTACTAAAGTAAGGATATGGCCAAGGTAACGAGCAAATTGCAGGTAACGGTGCCCAAGTCGCTTGCCGTGCGGTACGGCATCCGGCCGGGAGACGAGATTCGTTTCGAAGAGGCCGGCGAGGTCATCCGCCTCGTTCCCCCGAACGGCCCCGCAGCCGAAAGCCTTGACGTCGAGGCGCGCCTTCGCCTGTTCGATGCGGCGACCGAACGCCAGCGCGCGCGCGAAGCCAAGCGGCGATGGCGTCCGGTCGATTCGCGCGGCTGGACCCGGGAAGAACTATACGACCGTGGCCGCGCGGACACTGATTGACACCAACGTCCTGGTGTATCGCTACGATCCGCGATTTCCGGACAAGCAGCGGATTGCCAAACGGCTGTTGCAAGATGGAATTGCAACGGGAACCACACGTTTACCGCATCAGGCGATCATCGAGTTTGTCGCCGCTGCTACGCGCGGCGGGCCGGGCGGGCGGCTGCTCGAACCGTCCGACGCGCTGCGCGAGGCCGAAGAACTGATCGCGCAGTTCCCGGTCCTCTACCCCAACGCTGCTGTATTGCGCACGGCTCTTCGCGGCATGGCTGCGTATAGGCTCCCTTGGTTCGATGCCCATCTCTGGGCGTATGCCGAGGTTCACGGCATTCCGGAGCTGCTTTCCGAAGATTTTCAGGACGGCCGGATGTATGGCACCGTGACGGTCCGCAACCCCTTTGCCGCGGCGCGTCCGGCCCGATGACGCTGCCGCGCATCGAAGACAGGGACGTCGCGGGCAAGCGCCTGCTGGTGCGGGCCGATCTCAACGTGCCGGTCGAGCAGGAGTGGGTGACGGACGCCACCCGGATCGACCGGTTCGCCGCCGGGATGCGGCCGCTGCTGGCGCGCGGCGCGCGGCTCGTGATCCTGACCCATTACGGCCGGCCGGACCCGGCGGTGCGCGAGCCCGGGCTTTCGGTCGAACGGCTGTGCCCGGCGCTCTCGGAGGCGCTCGGCGTCCCGGTCCGCTTTGCCGCGTCCTGCACCGGCCGGGAAGCGGTGGCGCTTTCGGCGCAACTGGCCGCCGGCGATGCCATGCTGTGCGAAAACCTGCGCTACGACGCCGGCGAGACGGCGAACGATCAGGCCTTCGCCGCGGAACTGGCAAAGCTCGGCGACATCTATGTCAACGATGCCTTTTCCTGCGCCCACCGGGCCCACGCTTCGATCGTGGCGGTCGCGTCGCTGCTGCCCGCGGCGGCCGGGCCGCTGCTCGCGGAGGAATTGCAGGCGCTGAGCGACGCCCTGGAGGCGCCGCGCCGCCCGTCGGTCGCCATCGTCGGCGGCGCCAAGGTCTCGACCAAGATCGCGGTGCTGAAGAACCTCGTCGGCAAGCTCGACGCCGTCATCGTCGGCGGCGGCATGGCGAATACCTTCCTGCTGGCCGACGGCATCCCGGTCGGCCGTTCGCTGTGCGAGCCGGACCATGTCGGGACGGTGCGGGAAATCCGCCGCCTGGCAGCGGAGGCGGACTGCCGGATCGTCCTGCCCGTGGACATCGTAACCGCGCGCGAATTGAGCCGCGGCGCCGTCGCCATCGCCCGCCCGCTCGACGCCTGCCCGGCGGACGAGATGATTCTCGATGCCGGGCCGCGCTCGCGGGCCCTGTTCAACGAGGTTCTGGACGGCGCCGGCACGTTGCTCTGGAACGGGCCGCCCGGCGCGTTCGAATATCCCGCATTCGCGGACACGACGTTTGCGGTCGCGCGGCATGCGGCGGCGCTGACCCGCGCCGGCGCGCTCGCCAGCGTCGCCGGCGGCGGGGATACCGTCGCCGCGCTCAACGCCGCCGGCGCAAAGGACGATTTCACCTATGTCTCGACCGCCGGCGGCGCATTCCTCGAATGGCTCGAAGGCCGGACGCTGCCCGGTATCGCAGCCCTGGAGGCGGCGTAGGCCGCTCAGGCGTCAGGCCTTCCGGGCCGGTTTGCGGTTACCGCGGCTGAAGAACACGACGACGAGCGTGGCGATAGCCATGAAGGCGATGGATATCGGGCTCGAAAACAGGAACCACGGATCGGAGCCCGTTGCCGAGAAGGCCTGCCGCACCGCTTCCTCGAGATTGTTGGCGAGGATGAAGCCGATCACGAAAGGCAGGACGGAGAAATTGAGCTTGCGCAACAGGTAGCCGACGAAGCCGAAGAACAGCGCGATGTAGATCGCCAGCATTTCGGGGCGCTGGACATAGATCGCCGTCAACGTCAGCAGCAGCACGATCGGCAGCAGCCGCTGTTTCGGAATCCGCACCATGACGCCCATCGAGCGCATGAACGCGCCGCCTATCGTCCAGTTCAGCAGGTTGGCCAGCACCATGGTGGTGAACAGGCCGAAGGCGATGACCATCTCGCTGTTGATCTGGTCCGGCACCAGGCGGAACACCGCGGGACCGGGATTGAAGCCGCTGATCGTCTCGGTCGCCAGGATAATGAAGACGGCGGCGACGTTGCCGGGGATGCCGAGCGACAGCACCGGGATCAGGTTGGCGCCCGAGACCGCGCTGTTGGCCGCCTCCGTCGCCGCGACGCCCTCCGGCGTGCCCTCGCCGAACGGCACGTCGCCCTTGTGCAGCTTGCGGCCGGTCGCGTAGCCCAGCGTCGCCGCCAGTGTCGACCCGATACCCGGCAAAGCGCCGATCATGGTGCCGATAGCGGCGGAAATGCCGACGAAGGGCGCGATGCGCCGGATATCCCGGAACCGGAGCCGGTTCTCGCCGCTCGCCGGCGGCGCCGCGATCGCGTCGGTTGCGCGCTTCTCGCGCCACATGTCCTCCAGGGCCTTGAACACCTCGCCGAGGATCAGCACGCCGAGGACGACGCCGATCAGCGGCAGGCCGCCGGCGAGCGCGTCGCTTCCGAAGGACAGGCGCGGGTGGGTGTCTTCCCCGGTGCCGATATAGGCGACGAACATGCCGAACAGCGCCGAGAGCAGGCCCTTCCAGACCGAATCGCCGACCACCGCCGAGATGAAGGCGAGCGACAGGACGATCAGCGCCGCCTTTTCCGGGAAGTCGAGATAGGCCTCGACCGCGATCGCGAGGAACGGCGCGCAGGTGAAAAGGACGAGGTCGGAGAAGGTGTCTCCCGATGCGGAGGAAAAATGCGCGACCCGGAGCGCCTTGCCGGCTTCGCCCTTTTTCGTCATCGGGAAGCCGTCCAGCGTGGTCATCAGGGAATCCGGCGTTCCCGGCGTGTTGAACAGGATCGCCGGCACGGCGCCGCCCACCGTCGCGCCCTTCATGATCCCGATCATGAAACCGAGCACCGGAAGCAGCGCGTCCGGGTTGAAGCCGAAGATCGTGATCAGGATCGGCAGCGAGATCGCCATGGCGAACGGCCCGCCCAGGCCGGGCGCTGCGCCCACCACGATGCCGCCGAGGAATCCGAGTACCACCATGACCACGGTGATCGAGATCGGCACGCCGAACAGGCTGGCGACCGGCGCCTCGGTGAAGACCGCGACGACGCCGAGCCAGACATGGTCGAGGATGCCCATTACTGGTCGCCGTTGGGCGGCAGCAGGACGTCGTCGAACGGCAGGTCGTACAGCACGATATGGACGAGCACCGCCAGCACGGCCGCGATGGCCGCGCTGCGGGCCAGCCGCTGCTCGACCACGGCAACGATGCCGGCGACCATGACCGTGCCGCCGGCCAGGTAGCCGAGATACTTGTAGGGAACGGTGTCGCGCAGCTGGCGATAGCTGCCGATCTCGCCGCCGGCGGCATTGATGGCGTCGACCGTGAGCGGCCCGGTGTAGACCATCAGCGCCAGTCCTGCACCGATCGCCGCGGCGAGCCGGACGATGAACACAGCGCTCTGCCTGTCGAACGGCGCGTTCTCGCGCCGCGGGCGCAGCAGTTCCGTGACGCCGAACAGCCCGGCCACCGCGAGCATGGCGATGGCGACGACGGTCGGGGCGAGGGCGTCGCCGATGGTCGTGCGCCGCCGGAACGTCTCGACCACGCCGGTCTCGATGTCAGCGGGAATCCAGAAAATCAGGGTCGCCAGGGCGAAAGCGGCGACGACCGCCGCCACGCCCAGCGACCAGGGATCGGCGCGCATGACTATGCCGGGGACCGGCGCGCGCCGGGAATCGGGGCGCGCCGGCCCCGGCCCTGACGGCTTACCTTACTGGGTCGCTTCCATCAGTTGCTTGGAGCTGGCGATGCCGTCGGCGACCAGCTTGTCGAGCGCGGCGCCGGAGATCAGGAGCGGCCCGCCGAAGGCGCGGGTCACGAACTGCGCGGCCTTGGTGGACTTGTCCTTCAGAATTGAGGCGATGGCGTCGGCCAGCCCCTTGCGGGCGTCGGCGGGGATGCCTTTCGGCGCGACGATCAGGAATTTGGCGCCGGCGTCGTAGGGAATACCCAGCTCGATCATTGTGGGTGCGTCGGGCGAAACCTTGAGCCGGGCGGACTCGCCGGACATCAGGTTGACGAGATCGCCCGCCCTGACGCCCTTGCCCTGGATGCCCGCGACCCAGCCGGCGTCGACATCGCCCGCGGTGATCGCGTTCAGGACGCCGCGGCCGCCCTTGAACATGACGGTGTTGAGCTCAATGCCGAACTTCTGCTGGACGACGTAGGCCAGATCCGCGAGTCGCGCGCTCATGGCGCCGAACTTGACCTTGGCGCCGCCCTTCGCGGCCTTGACCAGGTCGTGGATCGAATTCCAGCCACGGCCCTTCTTCGCGACGACGCCCATCTGCGAGCCTGCCGTGGTCGTGATGTAGGTGAAGTCGCTCACCGCATAGCCGGGCTTTTTCGCGGCCAGAATGTTGTAGCCGAAGGTTTCCGTGACGGCGATGCCGATGGTGAGCCCGTCATTGGGCTGGGTCTTCAGCTTGCGCGCCATCACCGCGCCGCCCTTGCCGGTCACGTTCTGCGGGATGATCTTCCAGCCCTTGGTCTTCTCGAGCGAGGTGGCCATGAGGCGCGCCTGCGTGTCGGCGCCGCCGCCGGCCCGGAACGCGATCATCAGGTTGATCGGACCGCTCGGTTTCCACTCCGCGACCGCCGGCGCGGCGGCAGTCAGCAGTGCGGCGGTTGCAACGGCTGCGGCGGCCGATACGCGCAAAGGCGTGAACGTCATCTTCATTTCCTCCTTCTTGAGCGATTGCTCATTCCGTTGACTAATCAACCATATCACATGCGCTCCGTGCCGGGCTGCGCATCCTGTCCCATATATGGTGAGCCGTGTCCCGGGCGTGCCGTTCGTTCCGTGCCCGCCTGCTGTCTATCCAATTCCGTCCAGCACTGCCTTGAAGCGGTGCAGCGGAGCCCGGTTGCGCAGCATGGCGACCGGCACGCTGAAATGGCCGCGCCGCCAGACGAAGCGGTTCTCCGGCGGCACGCGCCATTCCTCGATTAGCAGCCGAGCGCTGGCAAAGGGCGTCACATGGTCCCGGCTGCCCAGCACGGTGACGATGTTCTCGGGCGGAATGACCGGTTCGCCGACCGGATCGAGCAGGGGCATGAAGCGCCCGATCAGCTCGCCGGTCCAGCCCCGCGCCATCGTGTTCTCGGCGATGCCCCAGGCCTGCGCCATCGAGCCGTGCACCGCGGCGTCCGCGATCCGGCCGGTATGGGTGATCAGCAGCATGGCGTCGGGCCGCAGCCGTTCCGGCCAGAAGCGCGCCTTGTCGACGATCACCTGGGAGGTCATGGCGCCCAGGCTGCTGCCGCCGATCGCGACCGGCGCATCGCTGGTGCGGCGGCACCAGTCGATCAGCACCGCCCATTCGCGCGCCGCAGCGGTGAAATGGTCGAGCGCGCCGCGCGGCGCCGAGGCGATGAACATCTCGCCGCCGTAGCGCCCGTCGGGCACCCGCCGCCCGTGCCACGGCGCCTCGGGCCGGACGACCCGGATACCCATGGCGACCAGCGCCTCGATCTCGTCGACCAGGCCGCGCCAGTGATCGAACTCGACGCAGATGCCGTGGCCGAAGATCAGGGTCGGCGGGTCGGCGATGCCGTCGGGCTCGTAGACCCGGGCGACCACCTCGTCGTTCATGCGCGACGAGGGCGAAGCGAAGCGGATCCAGCGGTCCCGGCGGCCGGGTGCGGCAGAAAACCGGCGCGATTCCGCAACCGGCGGCATCGGGTCCGGAACGGTGAACGCTTGCGTCGGATCGGCGACCAGGTTCGCAAAATCCGCCGCGACCTCGTCGGGCGAAGGAATGGCCCAGCGGATCGGCGCCGCCCGGACGGCGCTCCGCCAGGGCGCGAACAGCCGCCGCTGGGCGTTGTAGCCGTTGCGCCGGAACAGGCGCTGCCGCTCGATCCCGGCGAGGTCGTCCGGCGCAACGTCGCCGTCGCCGAAGAATGCCGTTTCCCATTCCCGTTCGCTGTCCAGCACCCGGTCGCGGACGCTTTCGAACCGGCGCAGCCGGCCTTCGAGCAGGGACCGGCCGTGCACCGCCGATGCGTCGGGCATTTCCGCCACGAACCGCTCGAGCGAGCCTTCCGCAGCCCGCGCCGCCGCCCAGAGCCGCGACAGCGGAAAGAACCAGCTGCACAGCAGATGCATGGCCGCGCGGTCGAACCAGGGCCGCCCGACCAGGCTGCCGATCGGCGAGCGCAGGCAGGCCCGCATGAACTCCGGCGCGGGCAGTCGCCACGGAGCGGTGCTACTCAGGGCCGGACAGCTTCCGCTGGAGTTGCGCACGCACCTGCACGATGGAGGCGGCATAGTAGGTCAGCAGCGCGCGTTCGGCTGCGATCGGGGCCAGCCCGCCGCCGCTCTGCTCCGCGATCAGTCTGCGCTTGCGCATGCGTTTCACCGCTGCCTCGATTTCGGCGGCTTCGCTGCCTTCCCTGAGGCCGATATGGGCGCCCAGTTCACGGACGTCATTGAGCCAGCGCAATGCGCGACCTTTTATCTCCTCCGCTTCCAGCGGCCCGTCCGCCTCGGTCAGGATCAGCGAGACCAGAGGCACCGCGAGCACCGGCACGACATCGGTAATCCGGTCGGTCAGTTCCGCGCCGAGCTCTTCGATGGCGGAAAAGAACGGCTCGCGTTCCAGCCGGGAAAGATCGACGCCGCGCTCGTCCGACCAGGCCCGGAGCGAGAGCGGTTCGCCGAAATTGGCGCAGGCGACGCCGAATCCGGCCGACCGCCCCTGCATTTTCCGCCAGGCCAGCTTGAGTACGAACCTGGCCGTGCCGCTCATCAGGAATCGCCCGCCCCGGCCGCGAAAATCCGTGTCCGGATTGGCCACGAGGGTCCGTTCCTCGGCCACCCGGTCGAAGTTGGTGGCGACGGGAATGAACATGATGTCGTAGGGCCCCGCGGGGTCGAAGGTCTTGGTGATGTATCCGAGCATTCCCAGCTTGGGCGGATTGATGGCGCCGTCGCGCGAGAGTTTGCCCTCGGCGAAAATGGCGTGCGGCACGCAGGCCTCGGTTGCCATCTGGACATAGCGCTCGAGCACCTTGCGGTAGAGCGGATCGTCGGTCTTGCGGCGCAGGATATAGGCGCCGGCCAGGCGCAGCAGGCTGCGGAACGGCCACACCCGCGCCCACTCGCCGGCGCCGTAGGACAGGGCGACGCTGCCCGAGGCGAGATAGGTCACCAGCAGGTAATCGGCGTTGCTGCGGTGGTTGATGAAGAACACGACTGCGGTATCGGGCGGGATGTCGGCCATCGTCTGCTCGTGGGCATAGGCCAGGCGGACCCGGTAGAAGGCGCGCAGCAGCCAGCGCGCGCAGCGGTAGCCCAGCCGGAAATAGAAATAGGCGTTGAACGCCGGCACCATCTCCCGGGCGATCCTGGAAACCTCGGTCGTCAGGCTGTCGCGCGATACGCCGCGCTCGGCGGCGACTTCGCCGACCGTCTTCATCACCTCCGGATCGTAGATCAGCCGGTCGATCAGCACCCGGCGCTTGGTGATCTGGAAGGTCGGCAGCTCCAGCCGCAGCCTGTCATTGACGTCGTCGATCACCTTGTTGACATGGCGGCGCAGATACCAGCGCGCGGTGGGCAACAGAACATCGTCGAGCGCCGCCAGCACCGCCAATGCCGCGATAATGAGCAACAGCCAGACCGGTATCTCGACCGTCTCCGTCATCGCTCCCCGTTCCCGACCGTCCTTGTTATGCCGGAAAATAGCACGGAACAAAGAAGATGGAGACAGGTTGGCGAATACGGCAGGGAAACGGTCGGGCTGATCGCCCGCGCCGGTGTCGCGGAATTACATCTTTTCAAAACCGCCCGCTTCGAGGATTTTGCCGGCGCAAAGGCAGGAGAGGAATTGCGAAAGAATGACATCGGTCCCGGATATCATCCGCGTCGGCGGGGCGAGCGGCTATTGGGGCGAGTCGGCCATGGCGACGCCGCAATTGCTCGCCGACCGCTCGGTCGATTTTCTGGTCTACGACTATCTGGCCGAGATCACCATGTCGATCCTGGCCCGGGCACGGGCCAAGGATCCGGCGCTGGGCTACGCGACCGATTTCATCTCGGCGGTTCTGAAACCCAATATCCGGGACATCGCCGCCCAGGGGGTGAAGGTGGTCAGCAACGCCGGCGGCGTGAATCCCGATGCCTGCGCAGAGGCCGCCCGCGCCGTCATTGCCGAGGCCGGACTGGACCTCAGGGTCGGCGTGGTGCGCGGCGACGATCTGATGGCGGACCGGGAGAAACTCGCCGAAGCCGCGCCCCGCGAGATGTTCAGCGGCGCGCAGTTTCCCCCCGTCGAAAAGCTCGCCAGCATCAACGCCTATATCGGCGCCTTCCCGATCGCCGCTGCGCTCGACGCCGGCGCCGACATCGTCATCACCGGCCGCTGCGTCGACAGCGCGGTCACGCTCGGCGCCTGCATCCACGCCTTCGGCTGGCGACCCGGCGAGTGGGACCGGCTGGCGGCGGGCAGCCTCGCCGGCCATATCCTGGAATGCGGGCCCCAGGCGACCGGCGGCAACCATACCGACTGGGAGGATATCGCCGGGTCGATCCACGACATCGGCTATCCGATCGGCGATATCGAGCCCGACGGCAGCTTCACCCTGCGCAAGCCGGCGGGCAGCGGCGGCGCGGTGACGGTCGGGACGGTGGCGGAGCAGATGGTCTACGAGATCGGCGATCCGCAGGCCTATCTGCTGCCCGACGTCCGCTGCGACTTTTCCGGCGTGGAAATGGAGCAGACCGGCAGGGATCGGGTGCGCGTGACCGGCGCGCGGGGCCGGCCGGCGCCGCCCGATTACAAGATCAGCGCGACCTGGGCCGACGGCTTCCGCGCCGGCGGCTATTTCACCTTCACCGGCCGCAACGCCGCCGGCAAGGCGCAGGTCTTTGCCGAGGCGGCGATATCCCGGGCGCGGGCGGCCTTGCGCGGGCGCAACCTGGGCGATTTCACCGAAACCGGCGTCGAGGTGATCGGCGCCGGCAGCCAATACGGCGCGGCGGCCGGGTCGGCGGATGCGCGGGAAGTCGTGCTCAAGCTGGCGGCCCGGCATCCGGAGGCGGCCGGCGTCGGACTGCTGCTGCGCGAGGCCTCGGGCCTCGGCCTTGCGACCCCGGCGGCGCTCTCCGGCTTTTCGGGCACCCGGCCGCGGCCGTCGCCGGTCGTCCGCCTGTTCTCCTTCCTGGCGCCGAAAGCGGAGGTGGCCCTGAGCGTCGAGGTCGATGGCGTGCCGATCCCGTATGCCGAGCCCGTCACCGAAAGCGAACCGGAAGAGCCGGTCCGGCCGCCGCCGCCCGGCAATCCCGGCGCCGATGCAGAGCCTGCCGGGCTGGTCGAGGTCCGTCTCGAAGACCTCGCCTGGGGGCGCAGCGGCGACAAGGGCGACAAGGCGAATATCGGCGTCATCGCCCGGCGCGCCGATTACCTGCCCTGGATCTGGCGCAGCCTGACGGAAGAGCGCGTCGCGGAGACTTTTGCGCATTTCCTTGACGGCGCCACCGCGAAACCGGTGGAGCGCTTCCTGATGCCGGGGACGAACGCCGTCAATTTCCTGCTCCACGACGTTCTGGGCGGCGGCGGCGTCGCCAGCCTGCGCAACGACGCCCAGGGCAAGGGCTACGCACAGATCCTGCTGGATGCCCGGATCCCGGTCCCGGCGGCGCTGGCCGCGCAGGCCGCGGCCGATGCGGAGGCGCGCGCCGCATGACCGTGTTCCGCAGCCAGATCGACCCGGCCAGCGAAGGCTTCAAGGCCAACCGCGCCGATATGCTGGCGCTCATCGGCCGGATGGAGGAGCTCAACCGGCGCGGCGCGGTCCGCTCGGAGGCGCGCAAGCCGCGCTTCGTCGAGCGCAACCAGCTGACGCCGCGCGAGCGCCTCGCCTGCCTGCTCGATCCGGGCATGCCGTTTCTCGTCATGGGCAACATGGCCGGCTTCCTGCTCGACACGCCGGACGAGGAGAAATCGCTGCCCGGCGGCAACGCGATCGCCGGCATCGGCTTCATCCGCGGCGTGCGCTGCGCCATCGCGGTGGACGACAGCGGCATCCAGGCCGGTGCGCTGACCCAGGCGACCGCGTTCCGCATCCGGCGCATGCAGGAAATCGCCCTCGCCCAGAAGCTGCCCTTCATCCATCTGGTCGAGAGCGCCGGCGCCAACCTGATGGAATACACGGTCGAGGGCTTTCTGATCGGTGGCCGGTTGTTCGCCAACCAGGCGCGGCTTTCCAAGGCCGGGGTACCCGTCATCACGATCCTGCACGGCTCCTCGACCGCCGGCGGCGCCTACATGCCCGGCATGAGCGACTACGTCATCGGCGTGAAGGGCCGGGGCCGCGCCTTTCTGGCCGGGCCGCCGCTGCTCAAGGCCGCGACCGGCGAGATCGCAACGGAGGAGGAACTGGGCGGCGCCGAGATGCACGCCAGCGTGTCAGGCCTGGTCGAATATCTGGCCGAAGACGACGGCGAAGGCGTCGACATGTGCCGCGAGGTCGTCCAGCGGCTGAACTGGAACGCCGGCGAAACGGCGATGGCCTCCGATGGACCGCCGCCGCTCTACGATCCCGACGAGATCGCCGGCATCGTGCCGGTCGATTACCGCAAGCCCTACGAGGTTCGGGAAGTCGTCGCGCGCATCGTCGACGGCTCGGAATTCCTCGATTTCAAGCCGCGCTTCGGCGTCACGACCGTTTGCCTCCAGGCCGAGGTCATGGGCCGGGGCTGCGGCATCATCGGCAACAACGGCCCGATCGATCCGGACGGCGCGGCCAAGGCGACCCAGTTCCTCCAGCTGTGCGACCAGGCCGGCCTCCCGATGGTCTTCCTCCAGAACACCACGGGTTACATCGTCGGCAGGGACTACGAGCGCGCCGGCATGATCAAGCACGGCTCGAAGATGATCCAGTCGGTCACCAATATCGACGTGCCGCGGCTGACCTTCATGACCGGGGCCAGTTTCGGCGCCGGCAACTACGGCATGTGCGGCCGCGGCTACGATCCGGATTTCCTCTATACCTGGCCCAACGCGACCACCGGCGTGATGGGCGGCGACCAGGCCGCGAAGACCATGACGATGGTCGCCGAGGGGGTCGCCCGCTCGAAGGGGCAGGAGGTGGACGCGCAACAGCTGAGGAAGCAGGAAGAGATGCTGGTCCGGCATTTCGACGGCCAGTCGAGCGCTTTCTACACCTCCGGCCATCTCCAGGACGACGGCATGATCGACCCGCGGGAGACGCGCCGGACCCTGGGCTTCCTGCTGGCGACGGTGGACGAGGCGCGGCGCCGCACCGTGCGGCCGAACAGCTTCGGCGTGGCGCGGATCTGACCGCGGCGCTGCGGCCTCCGCGTCGGGGACGGAAAGGGAAAGCATGTCCGACGAACTGATTGTCGAGCACGACGATGGCTGGCTGACCCTGTGGATGAACCGGCCGGACGTGCGCAACGCACTGGGCGCGGAAATGCTGGAAGCCATGCGCGGCGCGCTGGAGGCGGTGCGCGACGACCGCACGGTGCGCGGCATTACCCTGCGCGGCAGGGGCGGCGTGTTCTGCGCCGGCGGTGACCTCAAGAATTTCCGCAGCAATTTCCAGGGCGGCGCGCATCACGCGGAGATCGCCGCGTCGAATTCCAATGCCGGTGAATTCTTTACGTATCTCAATACGATGCCCCAGGTCGTTGTCATGCTGATCGAAGGTGCGGCGATCGCCGGCGGCCTCGGTATGGCGTGCACGGGCGATGTCGTCGCCGTGACCGCGGATGCGAAATTCGCCATCACGGAAACCTCGCTCGGCCTGCCGCCGGCCCAGATCGCGCCCTTCGTGGTCCAGCGCATCGGGCTGACGGCGGCGCGGCGGCTGATGCTGACCGGCGCGCGCTTTGACGGGCGCGAAGCCGGCCGCCTCGGCCTGGCCGATTTCGTCGCCGAAGACGCCGCCGGGCTGGACGCGATCGAAGCGGATATCCGCAGGAGCGTCCGACGCTGTGCGCCGGGGGCCAACGCCGTCACCAAGGAACTCGTCCTGAAGGCGCCGCTGCTGCCGCGGGACGAGATGGTCGCATTCGCCGGCGAGCGCTTCGCCGAATGCATGCTGGGCGAGGAGGCCCGCGAAGGCATCGCCGCCTTCCTCGACAAGCGCAAGCCGTCCTGGGCCGAGAACCCGGAAGCGGGGTAGGGGCATGCGCCGCTTCGGCACCATCCTCGTCGCCAACCGGGGCGAGATCGCCGTCCGGGTCATGCGTACCGCGCGCGCCCTGGGCTACCGCACCGTTGCCGTCCATTCCGAGGCCGACTCCGAAGCGCCCCATGTCCGTATGGCGGACGCCGCCGCGCACATCGGTCCGCCGCCCGCCGCCGAAAGCTATCTGAACATCGACAATATCCTCCGGGCGGCGGCGGAGACCGGGGCCGACGCCGTTCATCCCGGCTACGGCTTCCTGTCGGAAAACGCCGACTTCGCCCGGGCCTGCGAAACGGCCGGCCTGGCCTTCATCGGACCGCATGCCGACGCCATCGCGATCATGGGCGACAAGGCCGAAGCCCGCCGCCGCATGGCGGATGCCGGCGTCCCATGCGTGCCGGGCTACGACGGCGCGGACCAGAGCAACGCGGTCCTGGCCGCGGCGGCAGCGAAGATCGGATTTCCGGTCATGGTCAAGGCAGCGGCCGGCGGGGGCGGTCGCGGCATGCGTCTCGTCGCGCAGGCCGGTGCGTTGCCGGATGCGCTTGCTGCGGCGCGCTCGGAAGCCGAGAACGCCTTCGGCTCCGGCAATCTGATCCTGGAGAAGGCCATTGCCCGGCCGCGCCATGTCGAAATCCAGATCGTCGCCGACAGCCACGGCAACACGATCCATCTCGGCGAGCGCGACTGCTCCGTGCAGCGCCGGCACCAGAAGGTGATCGAGGAAGCGCCGTGCCCGGTCATGACCGACGACCTGCGCGCCGCCATGGGCGCGGCGGCGGTCGAAGCGGCGCGCAGCATCGGCTATTGCGGCGCCGGCACCGTCGAGTTCCTGCTCGATGCGGACAGCAATTTCTTTTTCCTGGAGATGAACACGCGGCTGCAGGTCGAACATCCGGTGACTGAGGCGATTACCGGGCTCGACCTGGTCGCGCTTCAAATCCGGGTCGCCGAAGGCCGGCCGCTCGGCTTCGCGCAGGAGGACTTCCGGCCGTCCGGCCATGCCATCGAGGCGCGCCTCTACGCCGAGGATGCGGCGCAGGACTTCCTGCCGGCAGCCGGCGACATCGCCCTGTGGCGGCCGCCGGCCGGGCCCGGCGTGCGCATCGACAGCGGCGTCGAGAGCGGCCAGGCCGTCTCGCCCTTCTACGACCCGATGATCGCCAAGGTCATCGCCCATGGCGAGACGCGGGATATCGCGCGCCGCCGGTTGATCCGGGCGCTGGCGGAAACGGCTGCTTTCGGTCTCACGACCAACAGGCGATTCCTCATCGATTGTCTGAAAAAGGATGTCTTCGCTAAGGGAGACGCGACGACGGCCTTTATCGATGAGCAGTTCCCGGCCGCGGATCTGGCGCCGTCCGGGCCGGAATTCGCCATCGCAGCGATGGCGGCGGTCCTGAAATTCCTCGTCGACCGGGACGAGGCCTTCGGACACAGCCTGAATGTGTCGCCGGAGCTGCTCGACTGGACCAGCGCCGGGGCGCTGGAGAGCCGGTACGGCCTCACGGCCGGCGAAACGGTTTTCGATCTGTCGGTTTCGCCCGCCGGCGCGCGCGCATACACCGTCCGCGGCGACAGCGAATCAGTCCACGTCAAGGTCGTCTCCGTCGAGGAAGGCCGGTCGGTCGTCGGGATCGACGGCGTGCAGCGGCATCTCCTGTTCCACGCCGACGGCGACTCACTGTATCTGAGCGAGTCCGGCCGGGATTATCGCTTCGATTGGGGCCGGTCGGTCGCGTCGTTGCAGGACGCGCAGGGTGGCGGCCGGGTCGTCGCGCCGATGCACGGCAAAATCCTTGAGATCGCGGTCGATTCCGGCGATATCGTGGCCCGGGGCGACCGGCTGCTGGTCATCGAGGCGATGAAGATGCAACACGACATCGTCGCGCCGGCGGCCGGCGCCGTTGCGGATATCCTGCAACAGGCCGGCGTCCAGGTCGCGGCTGGAGATCCGCTCGTCGATATCGCTGTCGCAGCCCAGGACTCGTGAAGGGAGAGACATACCGATGCTCGCCGAAGCCGCCGATTTCAAAGCCGAATGCGACGGGCTGCACACCCTGCTGCAGGACAGGGACGACGCCGAATTCGAGCGCGCGACCCAGTTCAAGGACTGGACGGTCGACGACGTGATCGCGCATCTCCATATGTGGAACCACGCCGTGAACCTTTCGGTGACCGACGAGACGGAATTCGACGCCTTCGTACAGGCGTTTCAGGACGCCGGCCGCCGGCACTTTCCCTACACCCACGAATGGTCCGGCGGCCTGAAGGGGCAGGCGCTGCTCGGCGCGTGGTACGGGCTGTGCGCGGACATGGAGCCGCTGTGGCGGGACCTCGACCCGGAACGGCGGGTCAAATGGGTCGGACCGCCGATGACCGTGCGCATGAGCATGATCGCGCGGCAGATGGAAACCTGGTCGCACGGCCAGGAGGTCTTCGACGTGTTCGGCGTGGCGCGGCAGGACGAGGACCGCATCCGCAATATCGCCGAACTCGGCGTGCGCACCTTCGGCTATACCTTCGCCAATCGCGGGATCGAGCGGCCGGCGGTCAAGCCCTTCGTCCGGCTGACCGCGCCGTCGGGCGCCGTCTGGACCTGGAACGAGGAGAGCGATACCGACTACATTGCCGGGCCGGCGACCGATTTCTGCCAGGTCGTGACCCAGACGCGCAATGTCGCCGATGTCGGCCTGGAGGTGCGCGGCGATGCGGCGACCCGATGGATGGCGATCGCGCAATGCTTTGCCGGCGGCCCCAACGATCCGCCGCCGCCCGGCGCGCGCCACGCCGCGTCGTAGGAGACAAGCCGTTCTGTTTTGACCGACCGGACGCTGCGGCGCCCCGGCTCAGGCCGGCGGGCTACTCGGCCGCTTCGGCCAACCCGGTGCCGCCGGAATCGTCGCCGAACCGCGCGAACTCGCCGGTAAACGCCTTGCGCTCGGGGAAGCGGTAGGTCTTGCTCTTGCTGGTGGTCTTGCCCAGCTCGACCACCGCTTCGGCCAGCTTGACCGCGCACACGACGCCGTCGAGCACCGGAATGCCGAGTTCCTCCTCCAGCTCGTCGGCGAACTCTGCGAAGCCGGCGCAGCCGAGCAGAATGGCCTCGGCATCGTCCTCCGCCACCGCGCGGCGCGCCTCTTCGCGCAACGTCTCCAAGGCGCCCTCAGGGTCCTTTTCGACATCGAGCACGTAGAGCGGCGTGGTTCGCACATTGACCACCTTGCGGCCGAACCCGTAATTCTCGACCATCTCCTCAAGCATCGTCTTGATGCGCGGGATGACGGTCACGATCGAGAACCGAGCCGCCAGGATCGACGCCGTGTAGAGCGACGCCTCGGCGATCCCGATCACCGGTTTGAGCGTGACCTCGCGCGCGGCGTGCAGGCCGGGGTCGCCGTAGCAGGCGACGATGTAGGCGTCGCAGCCCTCCCGGTCGCCCTTGCGCACCTCGTCGATCACGCCCGGCGCGCACAGGAACTCGTCGTAGTAGGATTCGATCGACGCCGGGCCGAAAGTCGGGCTGACCGCAACGATTTCGGTCCCCTGCCGCGCGACCGACCGGCCCGCGGCGCCGATCGATTTGGTGATTTCCAGGGTCGTATTGGGGTTGATGATCTTGATTTTCATGCCGGTGTTCCTCCCTGTCCCGCCTGTCGCGCGGCTTCGGTCGCCGCCGCGTCGACGGTTATGGATTGGGTGATCGCGACACCATAGTCGCGCAGCGCGGTCTCGGCCGAAATCAGCCCGTCGCGTACGTCCTCCAGAACCCGGTCGGGATCGCGCGCCATCGGATCGCCATAGCCGCCGCCGCACGGCCCGATCATGACGATCCGGTCGCCCGCCCTGGCGGTCATGTTGGGCAGTTTCGACGGCAGGTCGAGATCGGCGCCGTCCTTGCGCCGGAAGGTCAGGCCGGCGGTCCTGCCGTCCCCGCCGCCGTCGAATCCCCACGGCGCGTATTTGTGGCCCTCGCCCTCGACAGAAACGCCGCCGTCCTCGAGATATTCGACCTCGCGGATCGACCCGATGCCGCCGCGCCACTGCCCCGGCGGGCAGGCATCGTCGCGCAGTTCATAGCGATGGACCCTGAGCGGCAGGTGCGATTCGACGTCCTCGATCGGGTTGTTGCGGGTGTTGGCATAGAGCGTGTCGACCGCGTCCATGCCGTCCTTGCCGTAGCGCCCGCCATAGCAGCCTTCGTGGATCTCCATGTGGACCCAGTGGGTCTCGTCCCGGATCCCGCTGAACGCGACCACATGCAGGTTGCCGACGCCGGCGCTGACCTGGTGCGGCACCGCCTCGGCTAGCGCCTTCATCAGCGTGTCCGCCGCCTGGTTGCCCGTGCAGAAGCGGGCGATGGTCGGCGCCGGGAAGACCGGATTGACCAGCGTACCGGCCGGCGCGACGATATCGATGGGGCGGGTCAGGCCGCTGTTCTGCGGAATATGCCCGTGGACCGCGGAATCCAGCAGGATCGAACGGATCGTCAGCCAGACGGCGCAATCGGTGGTGCCCTTGAGCGGCATGTTGATGGGCCGGTCCGGCACCTGCGCCGCGGTGCCGGTGAAATCGACCGTGATGCTGCTGCCGTCGACCGTCACGGCAACCTCGATCGGCAGGTCGCCGCGGCTCGGGTCGTCGCCGTCGAGAAAACCGTCGATGAAAGTCCTGGCCCGGTAGACGCCGTCGGGCAGGGCCTCGATCGCTAGGCGCATGACCCGCTCGGAATGATCCATCAGTTCGTCGCAGGCCGCTTCGACCGTGTCCAGCCCGTAGCGGCCGATCAGCTCGACGAAACGCTCGGCGCCGATGCGGGCGGCGGCGATCTGAGCCTCCATGTCGCCGACCACGAGGTCCGGGGCGCGGATATTGTCGCGCAGCATCTGCCACAGCGGCCGGTTCAGCGCGCCCCGGTCATAGACCTTGAGCGCCTTGAATTGCAGCCCCTCGGCGTAGGCATCGATGGCGTCGACGATGCCGCAGCTGCCCGGACTGAGCGCGCCGATGTCGAGATGATGCGCGGTCGTGACGGAAAATCCGACGAGGCCGTTGTCATGGAACACGGGCACGCAAAAGGCGACGTCCGGGCCGTGGGAGGCGCCGTGATAGGCCGAATTGTGAATGATCACGTCGCCGGGCTCGAAGCCGTCGCCGCGTTCGGAGAATATCTGCTGGATGCCCTGGACGTAGCCGGGGATCGGACCCGATTGCAACGGCGTGCTCTGCGGGGTCTCGCACAGCTGGCGCCCCTCGGGGTCGATCAGCGCCGCGCCGAAGTCCTCGGATTCGCGGATGATGCTGGAATAGGACATGCGCATCAGCTTGTGTCCCATCTCGACCGCGATGTTCTCCAGCCCGCCCTGGATGACGCTGGCGGTGACCGGATCGATCCGTCTGACGTTTTGAAGGCCGGCGGGGTGAAGGCCGGCGGGGGCGGTATCGGCCATCGCTCACGCTCCGTGTTTCAGGATCAGGTTGCGGTTGCTCCCGGCGATCGCTGTCCAGCCCGGCGGCACCACTGTGGTCGTATCGCGCTGCACCACGACCGCCGGCCCGTCGACCCGGCGGTCGGCCGGAATCGCGTCGCGCCGGTAATAGGGCGTCTCGAAAGGCGTCAGCCCGCCATCGACGCGGAAGCTGCACGAGCCGACGCGCAGCCTGGCCGCGTCGAGGGTGCCGGTTCCGGTCGGCGCCGGCCGCCCGATCTTGGGCATGAGCGCGGTGCCGGTGAGGCGGATATTGACGATTTCGACCGGACTGTCGGCGAAGACGTGGCCGTATTCGGTCCGGTGCTGGCGCTCGAACGCCTGCCACACGCCGGCCAGCGCGGCCTCGTCGATCGGTCCTTCGGGGAACGCGACGCGGAGTTCGTAGCCCTGGCCGACATAGCGCAGGTCGCCGGCGCGGATCAGGCCGATCCGGCCGCGGTCGAAGCCGTCGGCGGCGAACTGCGCGACGAGGGTATCCTCAAGCCAGGCAAAGTCGGCGTTCAGCTTCGCAGCGTCGACCGAATCGCTGGTCTGGAAGGCGGTCTTCACCGCGTCGTATTTGAGATCCGTGGTGAGCAGTCCGGCTGCCGAGGTGATACCGGGATGCGGCGGCACGATGACCTTGGGAATATCGAGCATCGCCGCGACCTCGGCGGCGTGGAGCGGACCGGCGCCGCCCAGGGCGACCAGCGAGAATCCGCGCGGGTCGAGGCCCCTCTGGATGGTCTGGGCGCGGATGGCGTTGGCCATGTTGCTGTTGAGGATGGTCACCACGCCCTCGGCCGCCTCCAGTTCGCCGAGGCCGACCTGTTCGGCCAGACTGCCGATAACGCGCCGGGCGGCGTCCGTGTCGAGGGTCATCTCGCCGCCCAGGAAATTGGCCGGGTCGAGCCGGCCCAGCACCAGGTTGGCGTCGGTCACGGTCGGCTGCTCGCCGCCCAGGCCATAGGCCGCCGGACCGGGGCGGGAGCCCGCGCTTTGCGGCCCGACCCGGTAGGCGCCGCCGCGATCGACATGGGCGATGCTGCCGCCGCCGGCGCCGATGGTGGCGATGTCCAGCATCGGCACCAGCACCGGGTAGCCGCCGATCCAGGTGTCCCGCGCGGTGGCTTCGCTGACCCGGCCGTCGACCACGGTGCCGATATCGGCGCTGGTGCCGCCGACGTCGAACGTGATCAGCCGCTCGTCCGCCTCCGGCGCGGCCGCCCACCGGCCGCCTAGGACGCCGGCCGCCGGTCCGGACAGCAGTGTCAGGACCGGCCGCTCAGCGATCGTGGCGGCGGTGGCGATGCCGCCGTTCGAGCCCATGATGTGGAGGTCGGCCCGGCACTTCGCATCCCCGAGGCCGGCGGCAAAGTTCCGGACATAGCCCCGCACCTTGGGGCCGACAAAGGCGTTCATCGCCGCCGTGGTGAAACGCTCGAATTCGCGGAATTGGGGCGCCACGGCTGCCGAGTTGGTGACGAAGGCTTCGGGGAATTCCTCGAGTACAATCTCGCGGGCGCGCTCTTCGTGGCGCGGATCGATGTAGGAAAACAGGAAACACACGCAGATCGCCTCGATCCCCCGGGCCTTGAAGCCGCGCGCGGCCTCGCGCACGGCCTCCTCGTCCAGCGGCTCCAGCACCGCGCCGCGCGGCGGCGCCAGGCGTTCGCGCACCGTGGCGCGGTCGCGCCGGCGCACAAGCGGCCGGTCCTGCCAGGGGATGTCCTGCATGATCGAATAGTTTTCCGGCCGCTGGTGGCGGCCGATATGGAGGATGTCGCGATAGCCGAGGTTGGTGATCATGCCGGTCCGGGCGCCGTCATGCTCGAGCACGGCGTTGGTCGCGATGGTGGTGCCGTGGAAAACGTGGTCGATGGCGGCGGGGTCGAGATCGTGGCGCGCGCACAGTTCGCGCAAGCCCGCGATCGCGCCGACCGAGGGATCGTCGGGCGTGGTCGGCACCTTGTGGATCAGGGTGACGTCCCGGTCGGTGTCGGTGAAGATCAGATCGGTAAAGGTGCCGCCCACGTCCACGCCGATGCGGATTCCGCCGTGGACATTCGGTCTTT
>JAPPLJ010000040.1 GCA_028819475.1 Rhodospirillaceae bacterium | reverse complement strand
CGAAATACTACGCTAAGGGTTTCGCGGTGCCCGACGCTCGGCGCCCGGCCAGCGGTACTCGCCGGTCAAGTTGATGTGCTCCCAGCCGAGCGGCGAGACGTGGGCCAGGAGTTCGTCCGGGATCTCGAGCCCGGCCTGCCCCCTCGCGAAGACGGCGTCGCCGAGCTTCAGCGTGTTCCAGTAGATGATGATCGCGGCCAGCAGGTTGAGGCCGGCGACCCGGTAGTGCTGCCCCTCCCCGGTTCGGTCCCGCAGTTCGCCGCGTTGGTGGAAGTTGATGGCGCGCTTCAGGGCATGGTGCGCCTCGCCCTTGTTCAAGCCGACCAGGGCGCGCCGGCGCACGTCGGGGTCCGTCGTCCACTCGATCATGAACAGGGAGCGTTCGATGCGGCCGACTTCCCGCAGCGCCGCCGCCAGCTCGTTCTGGCGCGGATACGCGGCGAGCTTGCGCAGGAGCTGGCTCGGCCGCATGGTCCCGGCCGCCATCGTGGCCGCCACCCGCAGGATGTCCGCCCAGTTCCGGTCGATCAGGTCCACGTTCACCTTGCCGCCGACCAGCGGGCGCAGGCGCTTCGGGACGCCCGCTCGTTCGAACACGTAGAGGCGCTTCGAGGGCAGGTCCCGGATGCGCGGGACGAACGCGTAGCCGAGGATCGAGCAGGCGGCGAAGACGTGGTCGGTGAACCCGCCGGTGTCGGCGTACTGTTCGCGGACGCGCCGCCCGGTCTCGTTCATCAGGAGCCCGTCGAGGATGTAGGGCGCTTCGTGGACGGTGGCCGGGATGGTCTGGGTGGCGAACGGAGAGAACCGGTCGGAGACGTGCGAGTACGCCTTGACGCCGGGCTCGGCCCCGTACCGGGCGTTGACCAGGTTGAGAGCTTCGCCCCGGCCGCCGGCCGGGAAGAACTGGCCGTCGCTGGAGGCGGTCCGCCCGGAGCCCCAGAAGGCGGCCATCGGTAGCGCGGCCTGGGCCTCGACGACGACGGCCAGCGCTCGGTCGAACGCGTCGCCTTCCACGTGCCAGCGCGCGATGCGCATCAGCTCCCAGAACCCGTGCGTGTTCGTGGCCTCGGCCATCTTGCGCAGGCCGAGGTTGATGCCCTCGGCGAGCAGCACGTTGAGCAGACCGATGCGGTCGCGGCAGGGCTCACCGGTTCGCAGGTGCGTGAAGGCCTCGGTGAACCGGGTGGCGTCGTCCACCTCGAGCAGGATGTCGGTGATCCGCGCCTCGGGCAGCCGCCGGTAGAGGTCGGCGACCAGGTCGGCGGCCCCGTCCGGCACGGCGGTTTCCGTCCTCTCGACGCGGAGCACGCTGTCTTCGATGCTCCCGCCGGCGGCGGGAGCACGGGCCCGCGCCGCGGCGGCCAGCCGGCGCAGGCCCTCGTCGAGGGCGGACCGGCGCTCGGCGAGCCAGTCGTGCGGACTGGCCGGGACCGGCAGGCTGCGGTCGGCATCATCGCCGGCGGGCGTCGACAGCAGCGCCTTTCGGATGTCGCCGTAGCGGCGCGACCGCGCCAGCCAGACGTCGCCGGCGCGGAACGCGTCCCGCAGGTGGAACAACACCGCCGTCTCCCAGAGGCGGTGATCGGATTGGGTGCGCAGCAGCCGCCTCCACCTCGAGTTCGGCCGCAGGAAGCCGGTCGGCCGCGCCGTGCCGTCGCTGCGCAGGACGTCGACCGCGTCCAGCAAGGGCTCGGCCGCGGGCGACGCCTCGATGTCCAGCGTGCGCAGCATGCGCGGCGTGTAGCGGCGGAAACGGCTGTAGCCCCCCAGGACATGATTCATCGGATCCGACGCGGCCGTGCTCGCGAGCGCGGCCGCCTTGGCGACGAGGTCGCCGAGGCCCTCCCAGCCCGGACCGTCCGCGATCACCGCGTCGAGGGCCTCGCCGGCGTCCCGCGCGCCGAGCAGCGCCGTCCCCAGCTCGGCGAATGCCCGGAGCGACTCGCGGGCCGCGGCCGTCTCGTCCCCGAGCTGCGCTTCGCAGGCCCGGGCGGCTTCGCGGTACGTCCTGCCGACGAGCCGGTCGTGGGTCTCCACCACCGCGTCGGCGAGGAACAGCTCCCACTCGACGGCGCAGACCGCGAGGATCGCGAGGCGGCGGTTGTCCGGGAGCTCGCGGAGCCCGTCGGCGAAGTAGCGCTCCCCCTGCCGGCGCAGCCGCGTGATCCGATGCGGAGGGATCTCGTGGAAGAGGCCTTCCGGAACATCGA